>CALMMO010000221.1 GCA_937868455.1 uncultured Marmoricola sp. | reverse complement strand
CAGGCTCGGGCCAGGAACCTGAATGAACAGGAACGAGGCCACCAAGAAGGTGATCCACTGGCGATCGGTAGGCATGAGGGGAATCTTCGCAGACTTCACTGACCTGGGCCGAATGATTCGTGCCACTTAACTCATGGCTGATCCGGGAGCCTCACAGTGAACGTCGTGTCGCCGGGTTGGCTGCTCAGTTCGACGGTGCCCCCATGGGCGGCGACGATCGCGTGGACCAGCGAGAGTCCCAGCCCAGCGCCCCCCGAGGAGCGCGTGCGCGAAGAGTCGCCGCGTGTGAAGCGTTCAAAGACCGTTGGCTGAAGTTCGGTGGGGATGCCGGGGCCGTTGTCGTGTACCCACAGCAACACGGTGCCCGAGTCGACACGAGTGCCAACCGTCACCTGAGTGCCAGCCGGCGTGTGTTGGCGAGCGTTATTCATCAGGTTGGTAATCACCTGGTGCAATCGCTGCTCATCTCCGGTGAGGGTGACTGGCTCGGCAGGCAGATCGAGTCGCCACACATGCTCTGGCCCCAGAAGTTGGGCATCGCTTGTTGCCTCAAGCAGCAGCCGGGTGAGGTCAACGCTCTCGCGTTGAAGTGGGCGTCCGGAGTCAAGCCGGGCCAGCAGCAGCAGGTCCTCCACCAGGCCTGACATCCGGTGAGCTTCGGTCTCCACTTTGGTCATGGCGTGACTGAGTGCGTTCGCGTCATCAGGAGTACGTCGAGACAGTTCGGCGTACCCATGAATCGTGGAGAGGGGAGTGCGCAACTCGTGGGAGGCGTCAGCCACAAATTGGCGCACCTGCAGTTCGCTTCGGTGTCGGGCATCTAATGCCGCATCGACGTGATCGAGCAGTGTGTTGAGTGCGGAGCCAACTTGGCCAACCTCGGTGCGCTCATCAGTTAAGGCGGCTGGCACCCTCACCAGCGTGGACTGATCGCCTTCATCAAGAGGGACTCGGGTGACCTCGTGAGCGGTCGCAGCTACTGCCCGCAGCGGACGCAGTTGTCGCCGCACCAACACTCCGCCCAACACGCCGGCCAGCACGGTTCCCCCGACCGCGAGGACCATTGAGAAGGCAAGCAGATTGCGAATCGTGTCGGTGATGTCATTCATCGGCAAGCCCCCGATGACGGTCTGGCCCGCGGGGTTCTTGCCAGCCATCACCCGGTAGTGCCCGGTGCCGCGAAGGTTGACGTTGTGGGCGCGACCGTCCATAGGCACTCGCAGGAGTTGGGCCAGATTGCGGGAGTTAATGGGGGTGTAGGCGCAGGCTTCATTGAGCACTCCACCAACCCCCAATGAGGTCACCCTGAGTGCGCGGGAGTTAGGGCCGGGCCCACAGCGCAATGGCTCAGCGTCCATAGGCCCCTCGCTCATGGGCCTCCCGTGCATGGGGCCGTGGTCGTCGCGGTCAACGTCATGTGCGCCAACCACAGCCATCACCTGTTGATCCAATTTGCCCACCAGGTAGTTGCGCATCAGCACCGTTGTGACTCCGGCCAATAGCAAGCTCACCAGTGCCACCAAAGCGACGGCGGTGACGATGAGCCGAAAGCTCAAGGTGCGGGGGAGGTCGCGAACCGCGTTCATTCGACGGGCTTCAACACGTAGCCGGCACCACGCATGGTGTGGATCATGGGCTCGCGGCCCGCGTCCACCTTCTTGCGAAGGTAGGAGATATAGAGCTCAACGACATTGGCTTGGCCCCCAAAGTCGTAGTTCCAAACCCGGTCCAAAATCTGGGCCTTGGACAGCACTCGCTTCGGGTTACGCATGAGGTATCTCAACAGTTCGAACTCAGTGGCGGTCAAGGCGATGTCCTCCCCGCCTCGACGTACCTCATGGGCGTCTTCATCCATGACTAGGTCGCCAACAGTGAGCAAGTTCTCCAACGCCGCGTCGCTGGCTCCAGTACGACGCATCAGCCCGCGCAGTCTGGCCACGACCTCCTCCAGTGAGAAGGGCTTGGTCACGTAGTCATCTCCGCCAGCAGTCAGCCCAGCGATTCGGTCTTCGACGGAGTCCTTGGCAGTCAAGAACAGCACCGGCACGTCGGGGTGCTGGATTCTGAGCTTGGCGAGGACTTCCATCCCATTGAAGTCGGGAAGCATCATGTCGAGCACCACCGCGTCGGGACGATTGGCTCGGGCACTCGCGACCGCCTTGGCGCCAGTCAGCGCCGTGTCGACGTCCCAGCCCTCGTAGCGCAACGCCATGCGAAGTAGCTCTGCGATGTTGGCCTCGTCATCGACGACAAGGACCCGCAAGGGAGAGCCATCAGCGCGGGTCAAGAGCGGCGCGTGCGAAGGAGTGGGCATGTCTCTAGCCTGCCTCACGTGGTGCAGATCCAGCTATGCAGTCCCTGTGTGCACCCTGTGAATGATCCACAATGAACTGCTGGCAAACCGACATGATGCGCACAGCTAGGGCACAGGTTGGTCCGCCACAGTGAAGCCCATGAGCACTGAAGACGTCAGCACTGACGAGAACCTGAACGAACCAACCGAAGGCACTGAGCCGGCACAGGCTCAGGCCCAACCCGCAACTCCAGTTGCGACGAAGCCCACGTGGCGTGATCGCTTGTGGAGTTGGAAGGCGCTGCTTGCGACTGCCCTGATCACACTGATCCTTGGTGGCTTGATGGGAGCAGGTGTGGGGGCCGCCACAGCTCATCACCGGATGATGGATCGTCGCCACGACATTGTGATGAGGCATCACGCAGGCTTTGGTGAGGACGGCCGCTGGCGCATGGGTCAGGGCCAGATGGGCCAACCTGGGCAAGGCCCCATGGGTGGCTGCATGGGCAATCCGGGCCAGCCGCAGCAGCAGGGACAACCCGGTGCCCCGGCGCAGCCTGCGCAACCTTCAGCTTCGCCCTCGACCAACTAAACATCCCTCCTGGCAAAGCGAGCATAGTTCTGTTATAAATAGAACTATGCTCGTTAGGGTTGATCCCACCTCAGGCCAACCTCTCTTCGTCCAGATTGCCGCCAGCGTGCGCGGCAGCATCGGGCGAGGAGAGGTTGGCGTAGGTGACGTTTTGCCTACGGTTAGAGAGTTGGCAGCGGCGTTGGGAGTCAACATGCACACCGTGCGCGCGGCCTACTCCGAACTGCGCGATGAAGGACTCGTTGACATGCGTCGTGGGCGCAACGTCACGGTTGTTGCACAGGTGCCAGGGGAGGCTCAACTGCATGAGCAGATCCATTCGGTGGTCGCCGCGGCCCGGCACGTGGGCAAGAGCGACTCCGAGATCCTCAGACTCGTTCAGGAGGCGCTATGACTCGCAAAGTTCTACCTGCATGTGTGGCATTGGCAAGTGCCCTAGCCGCGGTCCTACTCGGTGTTCTCGCCAAACCTTCCATGCCTGACTCGGTCGCCACACACTTTGGCTTCGATGGAGTGGCCAACTCATGGGTCCCTGTGAATGTGTTTTGGTGGATTGTGATGACCTGCAGCGTCACCGCTGCTGGGCTGGCTTTCTTTAGCGCCTGGAGGCTCTCCACAAAGGCATCGCGCTCGATGTGGCTGTGGCTATGGACCTTCTTTGCGGCCCTACCGACCGGCATCGCTGTCTGGACTGTGGTGACTCAATCCGGCCTCACCTCAACCCAAGACGCGCACGGTCCCTCTGTGGTCGCGATAACCCTGATTGTCGGAGTGCCCCTAGTGGTCGCGGCGTTGGTAGCCGCGCGATCGGGAGGCGTTCTCCCAGATCCACACCCGGGCGCCGGAGCTGGGTTGGGCCTTGGCCCGCACGAAATCGCCTCGTGGAGTCACGAGGTGCGAGTGTGGTGGCCGTGGCTACTGGTGGTCGCAGCACTCGCAGGCGCAGCGGTGGCGGGGGTCTTGGGTTACTGGGTTCCTGCGGCACTGTTGGTGTGCTTGTCCTTCGTGGGGATCACCACGTCAGGGCTTCGCGTGAGTGTTGACGCCCGCGGGCTCATCACATCGTGGGGGCCGTTGGGATGGCCGCAGTTGCACGTGCCGCTATCGGAACTTGCCAGTGCCCGCGCGGAGCTCATTCGCCCTCGAGACTGGGGTGGCTGGGGTTACCGCGGCAGCCTTCGAATGTTCGGCAAGGCCGCTTCAGTGCTACGCGGTGGGGACGGCATCGTCGTACAACGCACCGATGGGTCGGTCTATGCAGTCACCATCGACGATGCTCACACCGGTGCAGCCTTGCTCAATGACCTGATCGCTCGCACTCACGCGCAGGCAAACTAATTCGGCAAGCACTCTCGGGTCGGGCAGACTGTACGCCGCTGTGAAGATCACCTACCCGCCTGAACTCCCCGTCTCCCAGCGCCGCGATGACATCATCGCGGCGCTACGAGGCAACCAAGTTGTGGTGGTGGCCGGCGAGACCGGCAGCGGCAAGACGACCCAGCTACCCAAGATCTGTCTCGAGCTTGGTCGAGGCTCATCTGGGCTGATCGGACACACGCAACCCCGACGAATTGCGGCTCGCAGCGTGGCCGAGCGCCTCAGCGAAGAGCTTGGTGTGCAGCTGGGGGAGGAGGTCGGCTATCAAGTCAGATTCACCGACCACACCAGCGCACGCAGTGCCATCAAGGTAATGACCGATGGAATCTTGCTCGCCGAACTTCAACACGACCCACAGTTGCGCAAATACGACACCTTGATCATCGATGAGGCTCACGAGCGCAGCCTCAATATCGACTTCATCTTGGGATACCTCAAGCGTTTGCTGCCCAAGAGACCAGATCTCATGGTGATCATCACCTCGGCCACGATCGATGTGGATCGCTTCTCCGAACACTTCAACAACGCGCCAGTGATTGAAGTCACCGGCCGCACCTATCCAGTCGAAGTGACATATCGCCCGCTCACCGAGGTGCCTGATGACCTCGATGAGGAAGGTGAAGTCGTCGTACGCGATCAGACAGAGGCGATCCTCGATGCGGTCAAAGAACTGTGCGCAGAAGGCACCGGCGACATCTTGGTGTTCTTGCCTGGCGAGCGCGAGATCAAGGACGTCGCAGAGGCCCTGGGCAATCTAAGCGAAGGACCTGCGAACTCTCGCGGCGGATTTGACATCGTCCCGCTCTATTCCAGGCTTTCAGCAGCCGAGCAACATCGCGTTTTTGCTGCCCACACCCGGCGACGCGTGGTGTTGGCCACCAACGTTGCCGAGACGTCGCTGACCGTCCCCGGTGTTCGTTACGTGATTGATTCGGGGCTGGCACGCATCTCTCGCTATTCGGTGCGGACCAAGGTGCAGCGCTTGCCAATCGAGCCCGTGAGCAAGGCCTCGGCCAATCAGCGGGCCGGTCGCTGTGGCCGCGTGGGGCCAGGCATCGCCATCAGGTTGTACGACGAAGCTGACTTCGAGGCCCGTCCTGACTTCACCGAGCCCGAGATCCTGCGCACCAACTTGGCCAGCGTGATCTTGCAGATGGCCGCTCTGCGACTTGGCGAGATGGCGAGGTTCCCGTTTGTGGAGCCACCCGATTCGCGCAACATCAAGGCGGGTCAGCAAACGCTGCAGGAGTTAGCTGCGCTATCGAGTTCTGGTCACATCACTCGATTGGGCCGCACCTTGGCCAGATTGCCCATCGACCCACGGCTAGGGCGCATGGTGGTGGAGGCCGATCGCCTCGGGTGTCTGCGCGAGGTGTTGGTGATCGTGGCTGCGTTGTCGATCCAGGACCCGCGCGAGCGCCCAGTGGAGCATCGGGCGCGCGCAGACCAACTTCACGCGCGCTTCAAGGACCCCCGCTCAGATTTCATTGGGTGGCTCAACCTGTGGCAGCACGTGCGCACCCAACAGCGTGAACTCTCCTCCAGTGCTTTCAGGAGGATGTGCAAAGAGGAGCACCTCAACTACTTGCGCATCCGTGAGTGGCAAGAACTTGAAACTCAGATTCGTCAGGTCGCTCGCCAAAGTCGTCTGCGACCTGGGCACCCTGCCGACACCCCCGATGGGGACGCGATCCATCAGGCATTGCTTAGCGGTCTGCTTTCGCACATTGGCCTGCGCGATGAGCGCCGTAAGGAGTACCTCGGAGCGCGCAACGCGAAGTTCTCCATCTTTCCTGGCTCTGCGCTGCATCGCAGCCAACCGGATTTCGTGATGGCTGGAGAACTGGTTGAGACCAGCCGGCTGTGGGGGCGACAAGTAGCAGCGATTAATCCAGCCTGGGCCGAGCGGCTGGGTGCCCACCTGGTCAAGCGCCAGTGGTCAGAACCGCACTGGTCACGCAAGCGGGCTCAGGTGATGGCCTATGAACGCGTGACGTTGTTTGGGGTGCCACTGGTCGCCCAACGACTCGCGTCGTTTGCTCAGCACGATCCAGAGTTAGCTCGCGAACTGTTCATCAGGCACGCATTGGTCCAAGGGGAGTGGCACAACCAGCACCGATTCACCGAAGAGAACCGACGCTTGCTAGATGAGGCTCAAGAGTTGGAGCATCGCGCCCGACGTCGAGGCATCGTGGTTGATGAGGGCACCTTGTTCGACTTTTACGACGCCAAGGTGCCTGCCGAGGTAGTCAGCGGGTCGCATTTCGACTCCTGGTGGCGCAAGACTCGACGCTCTCAACCCGATCTGCTCACCTTTGACCCGGCGATGTTGGTGCGCGAAGGGGTCGGCCCCACCGCTGCCCAGTTCCCCAGCACCTGGACCCAAGGCACCTGGGACCTCACGCTGAGCTACCACTTCTCACCCGGTGATGAACGTGACGGAGTCACGCTCGATGTGCCCTTGGCGACTCTGAATCAAGTCAGTGAGGCAGATTTCAGCTGGCATGTGCCTGGAGTTCGCGAAGAACTAGTCATCGCATTGATCAGGTCGCTGCCTAAACACTTGCGGGTCAGCTTCGTCCCTGTGCCCGACATGGCGCGCAGGTTCCTAGCCGATGTCACCCCAGGTCATGAGCCGCTCACCACCGCATTGAGCAGCTACTTACGATCGCGCACTGGGGTGCATGTGCCAGCCGATGCCTGGAACTACGAAGCTGTGCCGGCCCACTTGCGTCCTCGATATCGCGTCATTGATGGCGAGGGGGAGGTGGTGGCCACAGGTCGCGACCTGGAAGCCCTCAAGGCACCGTTGCGAGCCTCGTTTGAACAAGCAGTGGCTCATGTGGCCCAGCACGCTGGCATCACCAGCTCTGCGCAACGCCACTGGGCCTTCGGCACCTTGGAACCCACGTTTCGACAGGTGCGGGCCGGTCATGAAGTCCTGGGCTTTCCGGCCTTGGACGACGAAGGTGACGGCGTTGGAGTCGTCATCGCCACGAGCGTTGATGAACAAAGTGCCCGCCACCGGCTAGGAGTACGCCGCCTCCTCGCGATCAACACGCCCGCTCCTGACTTGGCCAGTGGGCTCTCCAACACAGAGAAGTTGGTGCTGGCTGGATCGCCGTACTCCTCGGTGGGGGAGTTGCTTGATGACTGCGTTCTCAACGCTCTCGACACAGCTGAACTAGCCGACGTGCGTGACGAGGCAGCCTTTGATCGTGCCCTTGCTCGGGCAAGGTCTGAGGTGTCCGAGCGCAGCAATCAGGTGCTGCGACTGGTCATCGACATCTTGGCTGCATGGCGTGAGGTCGATAAGGCGCTCAGTGGCCGAGCAGAGATGGTCGAACTGCCCGCTCGCACAGATATGGCTAGGCAACTGAGCGGCTTGATCAAACCTGGATTCATTGCCGAGGCAGGGTCGGCGTTGGTGCACTACCCACGCTATCTAGCCGCGCTGAAGCTACGGGCCCAGCGATTGAGCGGGCAGGTCGCGAAAGACCGCGAACTGATGGATCGGATCTCCCCACTCCAAAGTGCCTGGTCACACCGAGTGGAGGACGCCGCTGTGGTGGGTGCGGGTATGACTCAAGTCCGCTGGTTGCTTGAGGAGTACCGGGTGTCGTTGTGGGCCCAACAGTTGGGCACGCCCATCAAGGTCTCTGATCAGCGCATTCGGGCCCTGCTTGATGCCTAGCGGTAGGCCGCCGCGGCCTGGATGACCTGGGCAAACAAGAGCGGGTCGAGGGTGGCGCCCTCGCGGCGCACATCCGCATCAGCGATCTCAACGATCCGGTCTAGGCGCACTTCGGATGGTCGGTGGTGCACATCCCAATTGCCGGTGCCAATATCCATCCAAAAGCGGCCTTCGGCAGCCTCTTGGGCAGCATCGCGATCGTGATCGACGCTGGTCATAGGTAGCACCAACACGGTGTCTTCGGTGCGTTCGATCACCAGGACGGGACGGTCTTTGCCTCTGGTGGGGTCCTCTTCGTAAGGCACCCAGGCCCACACAACTTCGCCAGGTTCGGCCACGCCATCGCCGAGCACTGGGACCTGCGTGGGGACAGGCGTGGGTGTAGGAGCCGTTGTAGGAGCCTGGGCCGGTGTGCGGCGTGGCAGCCAGCGATGTGGCCACACCAACCGGATGCGAGGCAGTCTCACCAGAACCTCCTCATGGTTAGGTGCGTCGGGCTGGGAGCGCCTCACGGCGCGTGGCCGCTCGTAGCGGCTTTATTTGGGACCCGGGGCTGCCACAGCCCGACGCGTGGGTAAGGCTAACTGATGTCACCTAGATGACCGGCGAGTTCCAAACGCCCGGCGTGATGGAGTTGGTCGGCCAAGGTGGCCAACCGGGCAGATTGTTGGGCGTCGGCAGCATTGAGCCGTGCCCTGCCCAGAGCGACCACGTGTGCGAAGGCTGCTCCTCTAAACAACGCGTCAGCGAAGTCTGCCTGTGCCACTCCGCTGAGGACCGTGTCGACAAGCGCTTTCACTTCCTCGGGCCCAGGCGGGTCGACGACACCTGCCACCACGTCAGCGGCCCCTGAATTGGGTCGCCCTGCGGCATATTCAGCGGAGGCTTGGTTGGGGGAGTTATAGACGAAGGTGCGCAGCAGATACAGCCGCCATAGGGCGCCGGCGATTGAGTCTGCAGGTGCGTGCGACCACACCTGAGCCAATGAATCCAAACCCTCAGAGTCAGCCAGGGTGATGAGTCGACGTACGACGTCGTCATCGCCTGGTCCAGTTCCCCGCACCAGGGCCGTGGCACAACGCTCGGCTGCCTCGCTCATGAGGGCAGGATCAATTCCACCGACAACGGCCTCGAACATCTCAGCCCCCGGGAGCGCGGGGCGATGGTGGCGACGGGATCGATCCATGCACGGCACTGTACGTGCGCCGAACACGACATGCGTGATTGAAGATCGGGCTAGGGTGTCGGTACACATGCCTATCGGGAGGGATCTCATGCTGCGCTCGAGCGTCACGGCTGCCGTGGGAGTCATCGCGCTCGGACTCACCAGCTGCACCGCCCCAGGGTCGGCCCCCGCTCCCACTAAGTCAGCCAAGCCACCAATGCCGGCGACGATTTCGCTGGCGGTCTACGGTTCGGAGCCAGTGCTTGCCACCTACGTCGAGTTGGTGAAGAGCTTTGAGGTGCAATATCCCAAGGTCAGGGTGAAGCTTCAGACCTTCTCTGATCACGCCAAAGCGATGGCTTCGGTTGTGGACCAGGCGAAAGCCGACGCTACCCCAGACTTGTTCATGGTGACTCAAGCTGACTTGCCCCAGTTGCGCAGCGAACGCATCAGTCGACCCGTTGATGAACTCCTCGGCGAGCGTCACCTCGACTTCGGTGACGGTTACGAGCGCGTCGCTCTCGAGAGCTACAGCGCCGATGCCCATCTGCAATGTATGCCGACCGAAGTCTCACCTCTGGTCGTCTACTACAACCCGGCTTTAGTCAAGTTGCGCAGCTTGGTTCCCCCAGGCGACCGGCTACCCAATGCTTCATCAGGGTGGAGTTTCCAGCAATTTGCGAAGGCGGCACGCAGGGCATCCACGCAGCGTTCGCGGGGAGTTGAGGTGCCGCGTGATCTGAACCACTTTGCGCCGTTCATTTTGTCCGCTGGAGGCTCGCTAGTTGATGACCCCGCTAAACCCACCAAGCTCAGCTTGGAAACCCCTGAGTCCTTAGCAGGTCTTCGCCCACTCCTTCGACTGCTGCGCAGACCCGAGCACGTTTACACAGCAGGTGAGTTGGCTCAACGCGGCGCCGTTCAACGGTTCATGGATGGCCGACTTGGCATGCTGGTGGGCGATCGGACACTCACCCCGGTGATCAGGGAAAAGCCGGGGTTCTTGTTCGGCACGATGCCGATGCCGAAGCTCAGCCGCAATGCGACAACCGCAATGATCAAGGGCTTCTGCTTGGCCAAGAAGAGCGAGCATCCAGATCAAGCCGCAGATCTTCTGGCCTTTTTGTCCAGCGAGGACTCCGCGAAGGCTCTGGCTAAGACCGGTTACATCGTTCCCACCAATATTGCTGCCCTCAGGTCCACAGCTTTCGCGCAACCTGGCGGCAACCCACGGGGCTCGGCAGCTTTCACTGATCAAATGAGGTCGGTTATGCCGATGCCAGCTGGTCC
>CALMMO010000220.1 GCA_937868455.1 uncultured Marmoricola sp. | reverse complement strand
GAATCAGGCGATGTGTCACCACGCAAGGGTCTCAGCGCATTAGGGTGGATGTCATGTCTTCTGCGTCCTCTGGCTCCCTGTTTGTTATTGGTGGAGCGGAGGACAAACTTCGACGACGCTCCGTGCTCTCGGCCTTCGTTAAGGCTGCTGGCGGCGCGCAGGCCCGCATTGCGGTGGTGCCTACAGCATCCTCGCTTGGTCCCGAGATCGTCGAGGTCTACGAGACAGTCTTCGCCAAGTTGGGTGCGCAGGCATTTGGAATCCGCCCTGAAGACCGGCGTCAGGCCAATGACCCCGACTTCGTCAAGGTCATCGAGGAGGCAACCGGCATCTTCATGACCGGTGGCAACCAACTCAAACTCTCTGGCGTGATTGCCGGCACTGCGTTTGGCGAAGCGATCAAGCAGGCACACTTGCGAGGCATCCCCATTGCCGGCACCTCTGCGGGTGCCAGCATCCAAAGTTCGCACATGGTCGCCTTCGGCGTTGGGGGTACGACGCCCAAACAGCGCATGACCCAAGTCGCTGCCGGACTCGGGTTGGTGCAGGGCGCAGTCATCGATCAACACTTTGATCAGCGCAATCGTTATGGTCGCTTGCTGATGATCGTCTCCGAGAGCCCTCACCTGCTTGGCATTGGCGTCGATGAGGACACTGCCGCCGTGATCACCCACACTGACGGTGATGAGCGCATGCACGTGATTGGCCGAGGTGCCGTCACCATCTTTGATGGCATGCATATGGACACCAACGCCCATGAGGTGAAGCGCAACCAACCGATCATGGCTTCAGGCGTCACGTTGCACGTGCTTCCGGCTGGTTCTTCGTTCTCTTTGACGAGCAGGAGCTTGATTCATGGGCCTGGGAATCAAATAGATCAGCCAACCGGCATCTCAGACCTTGCCTCACCAGGGCATGACCTGCGCAAACTTGCCCAAGACATCGCTGCAGGTGACGTTTCACCATCCGTGCTGCGTCGTCGTACTCAACGTCGAATCGTCAGCGCACAACGAAGGAGCAAGTCGTGACCGACAATGACCGCGTCTCGGCCGGTGGCCGCCCATCCCCCGATCTGAGCATTCTGGAGACGCGCGTCTATCGCGGCGCAAACGTGTGGTCGTATGAGAAGTCGATCCATCTGGTTGTTGATCTAGGCAGCCTTGAGGATTACCCGACCAACAAGATCACCGGCTTCACCGAGACGTTGCTCTCGATGTTGCCTGGGCTCTCAGAGCACGCCTGCTCACGCGGACGCAGGGGCGGCTTCGTGGAGCGGTTGCACGAAGGCACGTGGCTGGGCCACGTGGCTGAGCACGTGGCATTGGCGCTTCAGCAGACCGTGGGTCATGACATCCGTCGCGGAAAGACTCGCCAAGTGCGCGGGCAGCGCGGCCACTACAACGTGATCTTTAGTTACCTCGATGAGCAAGTCGGCCTCAGCGCAGCCCAACTGGCCGTGCGCTTGGTCAACCACGTCGTTCAGCCTGACCCAGAGTTTGATTTCGAGGCTGAACTCGAGTCGTTCATTCTGCGAGCCGAGCGCACCGCTTTTGGCCCCTCAACGCAAGCCATCCTTGATGAGGCCGTAAGCCGCGACATCCCCTGGATTCGTCTGAACCAGTACTCCCTGGTTCAACTGGGTCAAGGTGTGCACGCCAAGCGCATTCGCGCCACGATGACTTCCGAGACCAGCGCCATTGCGGTCGACACGGCCAGCGACAAGGACCTCACCACCAAGCTGCTTGGTGCTGCTGGGTTGCCAGTGCCCCAACAAGACTCGGTGCGTACTGCGGACCAGGCCGTGCGTGTGGCGAACCGCATCGGCTACCCCGTGGTGATCAAGCCACTCGACGGCAACCATGGCCGTGGCGTGTGCCTGAATCTCAACAACGAGCAAGACGTGCGTGACGCCTTCCCGATTGCCGTTGACCAGTCTCGCCGAGGCTGGGTCATCGTGGAGTCGTTCATCACCGGCAAGGACTACCGCTGCCTAATCATCGACGGGCGCCTTGTCGCCGTGGCCGAGCGTGTGCCCGCCAGCGTGACCGGAGATGGCACCTCGACTGTGCAGCAGTTGGTCGACACCACCAACGCCGACCCACGCCGCGGCGTGGGGCACGAAAAGGTGCTTACCCGCATCAAAATTGATGCCGGAGCACTCGAGGTGCTCGAAGCTCAGGGGCACACCCTCGACTCGGTGCCCAAAGAGGGTGAGATGGTCAAGCTCGCGCTGACGGGCAACATGTCTACCGGCGGCATTTCCATCGACCGGACCTTCGAAGCTCACCCTGAGAACATCGAAATCGCCGAAGAAGCAGCCCGGATGATCGGCCTCGACATCGCTGGCATCGACTTCATCTGCCCTGACATCACCCAGCCTGTTCGTGAGACTGGCGGGGCCATTTGTGAGGTCAACGCGGCGCCAGGCTTCCGGATGCACACTCACCCCACCATTGGTGAGCCGCAGTTCATCGCGAAGCCTGTCGTCGACATGCTGTTCCCCCCGGGCGCGGCAAGTCGCATCCCGATCGTCGCGGTCACCGGCACCAACGGCAAGACCACGACCAGCCGGATGATCAGCCACATCTTCAAGGGCATGGGCCGCAAGGTCGGCATGACCTCCACCGACGGCGTCGTCATCGACGAGCGCCTCGTGATTCGCGCCGACGCCAGCGGCCCACGCAGCGCCCGTATGGTGTTGCAGAACCCTCGCGTCGACTTCGCAGTGTTCGAGGTCGCTCGTGGCGGCATCTTGCGCGAAGGTTTGGGTTATGAGCGCAACGACGTTGCGGTCGTGATCAACGTGCAGCCCGACCACCTTGGTTTGCGTGGCATCGACACAGTCGAGCAACTCGCTGAGGTGAAGGCCGTGCTCGTGGAGGCAGTGCCCCGTGATGGCCACGCGGTTCTCAACGCAGATGACCCGTTGGTGCGCGACATGCGTCGGCGCTGCTCAGGTGACGTCGTGTGGTTCAGCATGGCCGAGCCAGGCTCTGAAGTGCGCGACATGATCGACGCCCATTGCCGTCGTGGCGGCAAGGCGCTCGTGCTTGAGCCAACCGAGCGCGGCGAGATGATCGTGGTTCGCCACGGTCGACGCGACATGCAATTGGCTTGGACTCACTTGCTGCCAGCCACCTTTGGTGGCCGTGCCCGGATGAACGTGCAGAACTCTTTGGCCGCCGCTGCAGCAGCCTTTGCTGCGGGCGCGCCGTTGCATGACATTCGCCAGGGCCTACGCACCTTCTCGACGAACTACTACCTCTCCCCTGGACGCCTCAACGAACTTGAGGTCAACGGAGTGCACGTCATCGTCGACTACTGCCACAACGCACCTGGCATGAAGATGCTCGGTGACTTCGTCGACCGTGTGGGCGACTCACTGAAGTCAGTCAGCGACCTCGGCAAGCCCAGCCGCATCGGCATCATCGCCACCGCAGGTGACCGGCGCGATCAAGACATGGTCGAACTCGGTGAAATCGCGGCACGGCACTTTGATGTAGTGGTCGTGCGTGAAGATGTCACTCTTCGCGGTCGCAAGCGTGGCGAGACGGCAGCGCTCGTTGCCGACGGTGTGCGCCAGTCGATGGCCGATGGTGCCCGCTGCAAGCAGGTCGAGGTCATTCATGACGAGATCAAGGCAGTCAAGCACGGCATGGCGCGCGCCAACGCAGGAGACCTGGTGGTCGCCTGCGTCGACAAGCACCACGCGGTGCTGGAAGAGCTCGAGAAGTGGTCTAAGCAGGCTCAGGCGG
>CALMMO010000219.1 GCA_937868455.1 uncultured Marmoricola sp. | reverse complement strand
TGAGATCGAATCTGTGGCTGCGGACATGTCAGATATCCTCACCTATCGGGAAAACCCACCGCCGAGGAGGCCACATGAGCACTTTGTTGCTGCTCACCAGCGCCCTCCAACCCAGCGCCGAAGTGCTGCCAGCCCTGGCCCTACTCCCCCATCAGGTGCGGATCCTGCCGGCCGAAGGCAGTGCACTCCTTGACGCTCCTGAGTGCGACGCCGTGCTCATTGATGGGCGGAGCGAGTTGGCCCACGCTCGGGATCTGTGTCGGCTCATCCGCACGACAGGATCGGAAGTGCCGGTGCTCTTGGTGCTCACCGAGGGTGGACTCGCGGTGGTCAACGCCGACTGGGGCATGGACGACGTCGTACTCAACACGGCAGGGCCCGCCGAACTCGACGCCCGCTTGCGTGTGGCAACCGGCCGACTCTCAAGCCAGCGCGACGACGACCCCGAGGCGCACATCATTCGCTCCGGCGAGGTCAGCGTCGACGAGGTCACCTACACCGCACGTTTGGGCGGACGGGTCTTGGACCTCACCTTCAAAGAGTTCGAGTTGTTGAAGTACCTAGCCCAACACCCTGGTCGCGTTTTCACCAGAGATCAACTGCTCCAAGAAGTGTGGGGTTATGACTACTACGGCGGCACCCGCACCGTCGACGTACATGTGCGCCGACTCAGGGCCAAACTCGGCTCCGAGCATGAGGCTCTGATTGGCACAGTGCGCAACGTTGGCTACCGGTTCGTGCTGCCCCCCAAAGATCGCGACGCGAATCGCGAGGCAGAGGTCAATCGCGATGCAGGGATCAATCGGTGAGGTTGCGGCCCATCGCCCCAGCCGATTTTGATTGGTTCGCCGACCGTGGTGCTGCCGCGGACCTTCGGCGCATCGTGGCTTCAGCGTCGCAGTACGACGGTGTCGAACCGCTCAATGAAGAGGCAACTCTCGCCTTGAGGCACGAAGGCCTGCGTGGTGCTTCGCTATGGCTAGCCGAGGACGCAGGGTTTGCCTTGGTACAAGACGAACTTCTGAACCTGGTTGTCGACCCTGTGTCGAGAGGCCGCGGCGTAGCGACCGCTTTGCTCAACAATGTGGTCAATGCGAGGGACACCTCCCTGCACGCGTGGTCACACGTCGACCACCCTGCTGCCGGGGCGTTGGCGCGGGCCTATGACTTTGATCGGGTCCGCGACCTGTGGGTTATGGGGAGGGCGCTCGCACCGGGATCCTCTGGCAGTGCAGCTTTACGCACCTTCGAGGCCGACAACCTCGCCGCGATCGTGCGAATCAATGCTCGGGCATTCGCCTGGCACCCCGAGCAAGGGCGACTCACCAAGGCAGACTTCCAGCGACGCATGAGCGAGGCGTGGTTTGACCCCTCCGGACTCATCGTGGCTCTCGTTGATGGCGAGATCGCCGGCTTCCACTGGACCAAGATCCACCCAGGCCAGATCGGCGAGGTCTACGTCGTGGCAGTTGACCCCGACTTCTCAGGTCGTGGCGTCGGCAAGGCCCTTACCGAGGCCGGGCTAGCGCACCTGCACGGGCAAGGGTGCACTCGAGTGATTTTGTACGTCGACGCAGATAACACCGCGGCGACCCGACTCTACGAAGGGTTGGGGTTCACCAAGATCCGCGGCGAGGCGCAGTACTCACGCCCGGCTGCAGGGAGCTGAACCTCGCCCGCTTTGCGGGGGAGTTGTGCGCTTTGCGGGGGAGTTGTGCGCTTTGCGGGGGAGATCCCCCGGGCAAAGCATCAAAGTCACAAGTAAACCTGTGACTTTGACACCCCCTCAGCGACCGAAAATCCGCGACAAAAGCCCGGTGCTGGGCTCGTCTTCGTGACCCTCGCAACGCTGCGACTTGGGCACCCCAGCCAGCACCTGGTTGACGTGCATTCCGCACCCGGCCCACGTGGTCTTGCCGCACTTACGGCACACAACTGCACGGCACATGTGCCGGTCTCCTTTGTTCAATGAAAACGACAAACTGATCATACCCCATGGGGTATAAGGACTGAGTCGCTGCACAATCTCACGAACACTGACAAGATGGCCATATGAGCCACGAAGTTGCCGAGTCAGTCTTTGCCCACGCAGATCAATTGGGTGATCACCCTGACCGCTTCTTGGACCGCGAACTCTCGTGGCTGCGGTTCAACCAACGCGTTCTCGAACTCGCCGAGGATGACAACCTGCCCCTGCTCGAGCGCGTGCGGTTCCTCGCGATTTTTGCCAGCAACCTTGATGAGTTCTTCATGGTTCGGGTTGCTGGACTCAAGCGGCGCATCGCCGCTGGCGTCGCCGTACGCGCAGCTTCAGGGTTGCTGCCCAAGGAGGTCCTTGACCGGATTTGGCTCAAGACCGGCGACCTGATGAGTCGGCACGCGAGCCTGTTCCGCGACGAGATCGTGCCGATGCTCAAGTCCGAAGGCATCGAACTCGTGCGTTGGTCTGACCTCACTCGCGACGAGCAGCGTCAATGCAAGTCCTTCTTCAAGGAGCGCATCTTCCCGGTGCTCACCCCACTCGCGGTCGACCCGGCTCACCCGTTCCCCTACATCTCGGGGCTTTCGCTCAACCTCGCGGTGCTAGTTGAGAACCCCAAGACCGCCAAGCAGCACTTTGCCAGGGTGAAGGTGCCCGGGAGTATGGCGAGATTCGTTGCCCTGGGCAATCACCGATTCGTACCCCTTGAGGATGTCATCGGTGAGCACTTGGGTCGCCTGTTCCCCGGTATGACAGTCGTCGCCGCGCACACGTTCCGGGTCACCCGCAACGAGGACCTCGAGGTCGAAGAGGACG
>CALMMO010000218.1 GCA_937868455.1 uncultured Marmoricola sp. | reverse complement strand
CACCGCACGGACGAGGCGTGGTCACGACATCGGGAGGGTCAGTCCGGCGCATGGTGGGTGTGCTGACTGGCACCGCTGCGTCGGCGTTGACCCGCGGCATGGTCGCGGCAGCCTCCTGGCTCACCTCACCCAGTTGGGCGCCACAACTTTCACAAAAGTTGGCGCCGGAGGCGATCTCTTCTCCGCAGTGTGGGCAGGCGCTCATACGGTGCTCCAGTTGCGCACCAGGTTGGCTTTGTTGACCATGTGCACCCGATCTGCGTCTGTGGCAGCCTCTCGGGCCAACATCCGATAGGTCTCCTCGAGGCCAGTACGTAGCCCTTTTTCATTGGCTGGGAAGCTACCGATCTTGGCACCCTTAGGCACGTTCTTGCCCATCTTCTGCACCATCGCGAGGGCGCTCGAGAGAATCTGCTCATTGAGTGAGGCGCGGTCGGCGGCGGCTAGCTGGACGCCGTCAAGGCTGCGCATGGCCTGATCTAGCACTCCCAGGTCGGTGCTATGGCTGAGGAGCAGAACTTGAGCTTGCAGCCGTCGGCTCTGGGGATAGCCGCGCGCCGTGGAGGGCACCATATCGAGGGCACGCACAGCACCTGAGGTGTCACCTCGATCGCCTCTCACCCTGGCGATGCCGAACGCGGCTGGGGCGACGTACGTTGCGTCAGTCTGGGCACATGTCGAATACAACCCTTCGGCCACCTCGCCCAGTCCGCCTTGCTCACACGCCAGCGCCAAGGCGAGTTTGGGTGCAAGTTCGCCAGGGACCTGGCGGTAAACCGCGTTGAAAGCGGCCTGAGCGCCGACAAAGTCTTTGGTCTGCAAGCAGCCAAGTCCCTCGATCCACAGCGCTCGCCACTCCCAAGGGTCGTTGTTGAGCAACTCGCTGCCAGTCTGCTTGGCGAGTTTGACTTGGCCCAACTCCAGTTGAGCCTTCGCCTTGGCCAACAGAACCTCAGGCGTCGCTTCTGGGGCTTGTGAGAGTTGCTTCAGCCACGCTGCCGCGTCCTCGTCGCTGTTGGCGATCAGCCAGGAGTACTGCGGGTCAGTGGGGTCCTCGCGCAACATCGGAAGCGAGTGCCAGGTCAGCTTGTCTTCAGCCACTGCTGGGGAGTGGAACAACGCCGAACTTGCGGAGGTCAACGCCGTGCCTGTGGTGTGCCGAGCCACGACTTCGCGGAGCACGCCGAGCAACTGGTTGCGCAATTCATCAATCGAGGCGAAGCGGTCGGCAGGATCGGTGGCGCAGCACTTCTCGATGAGCCAGTGCAAGGAGTCGTAGTCAGCAAAGAGTGGAGTCGACTCAACAGGGGGCAACGAGTGAAGGTAGGTGCCCTGATAGCCCTTGAACTCCATGCACAGGACCAGCAACGAGCGTCCGATTGTGTAAATGTCGGAGGCTACCGAGACGCCATGCTCAGCAACTTCGGGTGCTTGATAGCCCACAGTGCCGTAAATCGCTGAGTCTTGGTCATCGATACGACGCACCCCGCCGAGGTCGATCAGTTTGACCGCGTCGCCAATTTGGATCAGGTTGTCGGGCTTGAAGTCGCAATAGGCCAGACCCAGATCATGCAGATAGGCGAACGCAGGCAGGATCTCGTAGATGTAGGCCAAGGCCTGATCGACAGGGAGTGGGTCGTAGACGCCCTTGTTGGCGGCCATGCGGTCTTTGAGGATCTGTTTGAGGGATTTCCCTCCGACGTACTCCATCACGATGTAACCGGCGTTGTCGTGGGTAACGAAGTTGTAGATCTCAACGATGAGCGGGTGCTCGACTTGAGCAAGGAATTGTCGTTCGGCGATTGCGGCAGCAAGCGCGTCGGCGTCGCCTGAGTTGAGCAGGCCCTTGAGCACGACCCAGCGGTCTGAGACGTTGCGGTCGCGCGCTAAGTAGATCCAGCCCATGCCGCCATGGGCCAAGGCGCCGGCGACTTTGTATTGGCCAGCAACAAGGTCACCCGCTTTGAGCTTTGCTGCGAAACTAAACGGGCTACGACACTTAGGGCAAAAGCCATCAGTGCGCCCGGCCTTGCCGCCGGTGCTTCGGCCCACCTCGGCACCACAGTTGGCGCAAAAACGCTTGTCTTCAGGAACGACCGGGTCCTTCATGACGACCTTGGACGCGTCAATGGCTGGCGCTGGAGGCACCGTGGTCAGGCCAGCACCGAGGCCAGCCGCACGCAAACGAGTTGAGCCAGTGCGTGTGCGTCTGGTTGCCCCAGTCTTGCCAGCCCGGCTCGAACCAATGGCTGCTGAACCGACGGCGGCGGCGGTCGCGACGGAACGCTCTGCTGAGGTGGCTGGGGTGGCCTCTGATGCTGTCGCTTTGGATGCTGTCGCGGGTGCGGCGGGAGTGGCGCTGCCCGGGGTGCCGCAGACGTCGCAGTAGCCATCAACAATGGTCCCCGTGCATCCAGGCTGAGTGCAGGCTCCTGCCGAGATCGAAGCGGGAGCCGATGGGAGAGCGGACGTCGTCGAGGCCGGGGTGCCGCACACGTCGCAGTAGCCATCAACGATGCTGCCGGTGCAACCAGGCTGGGTGCATTTCATGGCTGACTCCTTCATTAGCGTTCTGCTGTTCGAGGACTAGCTGTTGGGGGACTATCGGTGCTGGCCCACGTGAGCCAGGTTTGATAGGTGGTGAGTAGTTGTTCGGCGACTTTCATCGGGCATGGTCGACGCGCTAGCACGTCTCGAACTTGTTGGTGAGCGCTGGCCACATCGGGTTGGGCGGCCACACCTAGGGCAGTGGCCTTGGCGCTGAGGGCTTCAAGGCGCGCGGTGAGTTCCTCAAAGTTGGCTAACCCAGCTGAGTAGGTCTGCTGGGCCAAGGTGAGGGCGGCCGAGACTCGCTGGAGTTTGTCGAGGTAGCCGTGCAGTGCCGTCGCGGTGTTGGGCACCGGGCCTAGGGCGTCGACGTCGGGTATTGCGTACAGAGGTGCAGGCGTCACCGTGCGAACGCAGGTGTCGGCGAGTTTGGCGAGCGCGTGCTCGCGGTTGATCAGGTCATCGCGAAGTTCACGAGCCGTCACGACCAGTTCCCGCGCCGAGCGGCGTTGAGCGTTGCCGACGATCAAGTCGCGTTCAAAGGTGGCCAGATCGATCTCGAGCGGGCCGAGAAGGCCACCGACGTCGGCGCCGCGTTGGGCCCGCTCGTGCACGTCAGCGACGCGCGTGGCCAACTCGTTGAGTTCGGTGGTGGCCTGAGCCAAGCTCGTTGCGGGCTCAAGGGCCACTTGGTCGCGAATTCGTTCGAGAGCGGCTCGGGCTTGGCGCACCCGCCCGGCATCGGCTGCGGTGACCTGATCGAGCGACAGCCGGGTGCGCAACTGGCCGGTCATGGCATCGAGCAAGCGACAGGCTTCGGGCAAAGAGACGGCTAGGTTGGCCGCCCCTGCTCCGGCAATAGCGTCCTTATCCATGGTGGCGTCAAGACGCCCCCAGATGAGTGCCGAGAGGCGCTCTCGCTCTTGCACTCCAACCCGGCCGCCATCCCACGTAGCGCTCATGAGCGTGTGTCGCTCTGAGACGGCTTTCCACAAGGCCATTGCCAACATGATGTCGGCGGTGAGTTCGCCTTGTCTGTGCGCGGTCAGCGCCGCCTGGTCAAGGTCATCAAGCTCCACTCGTCTGGTCCTGATCCAGTTCTCGAGTTCGCCCAGGTATGCCTGCAATATGGCGGGCTCGATCGCCTCGCCAATGCGCCCGGGAGCTACCGGGGCTGCTGTGATCAACGGGTGCGTCCGTATTCGGCTTTGGGTTGCTTGGCCCCAACCCCCAAGGTCTTGCCCAGCCACCGGTCATACGAGCGCTGCCAGCCACCATCGCGGCGCAAGTCAGCAAGCACGCCATTGATGAACCTCACCATGTCGACATCATCGGCTGGCACACCGATCCCATAGGGCTCGGCCGTAAACGGCTCACCTTTCAGTACGACGGCGTAGGGGTCTTGGGACGCCAGACCGGCCAAGACGGTGTCATCGCCAGTGATCGCGTCGACCTTGCCCTGCTGAAAGAGCACCAAGCAGCCGGTGTGGTTAGCAGCGGTCACAGGTTTGGCCTTGGGGGCCAGTTTCACGATGTTGTCGATGCTGGAGGTGCCCACCGGTGCACAAACTCGTTGACTGGCCAGCGTGCTCAGGTCGCGGATCTTGGACTCCTTGCGCACCAGCAACTTTTGACCAGAGCGGTAGTACTCAGCAGAGAAAGCGATGTCTCGCCAGCGGGTGCAGTTGATGGTCATGTTGCGAGCGACGATGTCAACCTCATGCTTTTGCAGCACTGGGATCCGATCGCTGGCGCTAATCACGCGAAGGGTGACCCGATCTTTGTCATCGCCGAAAATCGCACGTGCAATTGCCTTGACCATGTCGATGTCAAAGCCTTCAATCTGGCCGTTGATCGGATTGCGAGCAGCCAGCAGATAGGTGTCGGCAGAGACTCCGGCAATGAGGCGGCCACGCTGCAAGATCTTGGCCATGGTGCTGCCTTGCGGCATCTGACCAGGCCTAGGCTGGGTCGCCAATGGCGCATAGGACTGCAACGGGTTCGCACAGACCACGGGCGGTGCTGCGCTCGCAGGTGGTGCTGGTGGGGCCACGCTGGGATCGGGCACGGGGGTGGGGCTGTAGCCACAACCAGCAACCAGCAGCGCACACGTCAAAGTGATCGCGGCCGACGACACACGGCGGATCATGCGAATTCCTTTCGCCGAAGCCCGATTCCCCAGGCG
>CALMMO010000217.1 GCA_937868455.1 uncultured Marmoricola sp. | reverse complement strand
GTGGTCGCCCCCTGCTCACCCAGCGATTGTTTCGACGCAGCCATCGAGGCTGCGCGCATCGCGGTGACCTACCGCACCCCGGTCATGCTGCTCTCTGATGGCTACCTTGCGAATGGTTCGGAGCCTTGGCAGGTGCCTGACATCAATGACCTGCCGGTGATCGAGCCCAACTTTGCCACTGGCCCCAACCACACTCTTGACGATGGCACCGAGACGTTCTGGCCCTACAAGAGGGATTCCGAGACGCTGGCGCGCCCCTGGGCGATTCCTGGCACGGCCGGCATCGAGCACCGCATCGGCGGCATCGAGAAGGCCGATGGCAGCGGCAACATCTCCTACGACCCGACCAACCACGACACCATGACTCGCCTGCGCCAAGCCAAGATCGACAAGATCGCGGAGTCGCTGCCTCCCCTTGAGGTTGATGACCCCAGTGGCGCTGCCAAGGTGCTGGTGCTGGGCTGGGGCTCGACCTACGGCCCCATCGGCGCGGCCTGCCGCGATGCCCGCAAACTGGGTGTGAACGTTGCCCAGGCCCACTTGCGCCACCTCAACCCGTTCCCCAAGGAACTGGGAGACATCCTCAAGAGCTACGACAAGGTCCTCATCCCCGAAATGAACATGGGCCAACTGAGCCTGTTGGTTCGTGGGAAGTACCTCGTCGATGCGGTCGGCTACAACCAAGTGCGAGGCCTACCTCTGAGTGCCTCCGAGCTAGCCGACAAGATCATCGAACTGAGCAAGGAGACCCAGTCATGACCGCGGTCGATCTCCCCATGCCTGCCACCATCCCTGGACTAGCTGGCATGCCGTTGGCTGATGGGCCTCAGACTGGCAAGGACTTCACCAGTGACCAAGAGGTTCGTTGGTGTCCGGGCTGCGGTGACTACGCCGTACTCAAGGCAGTGCAGTCGTTCTTGCCTGAGTTGGGCCTGCGCAAAGAGAACATCGTCTTCATCTCCGGCATCGGCTGTTCCTCACGCTTCCCCTACTACCTCGACACATTCGGAATGCACTCGATCCACGGCCGGGCACCGGCGATCGCGACTGGTCTGGCCACGAGCCGCGAAGACCTCAGCGTGTGGGTCGTGACTGGCGACGGCGACGCGCTCTCGATCGGCGGCAACCACCTGATCCATGCCATGCGCCGCAACGTCAACCTGAAGATCTTGCTGTTCAACAACCGGATCTATGGCCTCACAAAGGGGCAGTACTCCCCCACGTCTGAGCCTGGCAAGGTCACCAAGTCCACCCCGATGGGTTCGGTTGACCACCCGTTCAACCCGGTCTCGTTGGCGCTCGGCGCTGAGGCGACCTTTGTGGCTCGCACCATCGACTCGGACCGCAAGCACCTGACCTCAGTGCTCTCCGCCGCCGCCGCGCACCGTGGCACCGCGTTGGTTGAGATCTACCAGAACTGCCCGATCTTCAACGATGGCGCGTTTGAGGCGGTGAAATCTCCGGGCACCAAAGACGAGGCTGTCATCAACCTGGAGCACGGCCAGCCCATCAAGTTCGGCGCTTCCTCCGGCATTGCGCGCGACCAAGAGACCGGCGGTGTCAAGGTCGTCACTGACGTCACCGACGAGTCCACGCTGCTCGTGCACGATGCCCACCGCGACGACCCGACCACCGCGTTTGCGCTGTCGCGTCTCACCGATGGCGGCATCTTGCACCGCGCACCGATCGGCATCTTCAGGTCGGTGGAGCGTCCGGCGTACGACGACCTCGTGCGTGCCCAGGTGCGCACCTCTCGCGAGGGTCAAACCGACGACAACTCTGCTTTGCAGGGTCTGATCGCCGGTGGCGACACTTGGACCGTGGTCTAACTCGCGGCGGTTTCGAGCGAGGCCAGGCCCTGCTCGAAGTCTTCCCCGATGCCCTTCTCGATGTTGAACAACTTGTAGAAGAAGCGCCCGATCACACCCTGGGTCCCTGACATCCGCCAGGTCACCTTCGTGCCCCCCTCAACGGGTTCGAGAGTGAACTGTGTGAGGTTGCGCGTCTTCATCGGTTTCGTGAAGTTCAAGTCAATGTCGATTGATGCATTCGGTTCGGCCGCGACGATTTCCATCGTGCCGGCCCCAGCCTTCTTCCCTGCCCAGCCATAGCGGGCACCCACTCCAGACTCTGCACCTGTGTAGGTGCGCTCGAGGTCGGTGTCGAGAGACTCCCAGGGAGACCATTGGGTCCACTTGTGAAAGTCGATCATCAACGGGTAGATGGCCTCAGCCGAGACCGGGATGACACGGCTGCGTTGCATAGCAAACTCGGGCACTGCTGATCTCCTTGGCTGGACCGGCGTCAGCGCGACGCCCGGCAGACTCTAGTCTTCTCAAGTGAGAGAAGGCACCCGCGCGAGCAACGGCTTTCTCTACGGCCTCAGCGCCTACCTCATCTGGGGGCTCTTCCCCCTGTATTGGCAGTTGCTCCAGCCAGCTAGCTCCCTAGAGATCCTGGCCCACCGCATCGCGTGGTCAGTGTTCGTCATGGTCGCGTTGCTCTTTGCTAGTCGGCGAGTCCCTGAGTTCAGGGCAATCTTGGCTTCACCGCGCACGACCCGACTGCTGGTGGCCGCAGCGGTCTTGGTCAGCGTCAACTGGGGCACCTACATCTGGGGAGTCAACAACGGCCATGTCGTTGAGACGGCGCTGGGCTATTTCATCAATCCGCTCGTCAACGTCTCGATGGGCGTGGTGATCATGGGCGAGCGCCTGCGCAAGGTTCAGTGGATTGCCCTGGCTTTCGCGTTTGTGGCTGTGCTCGTTTTGGCCTGGGATTACGGGAGGCCGCCGTACGTCGCGTTGACGCTGGCGTTCTCCTTCGCGCTCTACGGGTTGCTCAAGAAGAAGGCCGACGTCGATGCGATCGAGTCGCTCACCTTCGAGACCCTCCTGATTTCACCAGTTGCGTTCGGCTACTTGATCTACCTAGGGGTGAGCGGCCAGTCCGCCTTTGGGTCACACGGGGTCACGCACGCATTGCTGTTGGCAAGCACGGGCATCGCGACTGCTGGGCCACTGCTTATGTTCGGTGCAGCCGCGATTCGAGTGAAGCTCTCGACGCTTGGCCTGCTGCAGTACATCGCCCCCACGAGTCAGTTCGTGATCGGACTGATCGTCTTCCACGAAACCATGACGCACGTGCGTTGGATCGGGTTCGTGATGGTGTGGATCGCACTAGCGATATTCACCGCCGACGCGTTGCGCCACTATCGCAACACGCGCTAGCGCGAACGGTCTGCAATCAAGTCGGCAAAGGTGTCGAGCGCCTCGCGCACGGGTCCGTCAGGAAGGACGCCGAGCAACGCCTTCGCCTCGGCAGCGAGGTTCTGCACATAGGCCCGGGCCTCGGCCATGGCCGGGTGGGCACGCAGCAGACCCAATGCCTCCACGACCTCGGGTTCGGACGTGATCGGCCCCGACAGAAGGACAGCCAGACGCGAATCTGTCGGCTCATCACGCAACGCGATCAGGGTGGGCAACGTCGGCACACCCTCGCGCAAGTCAGTGCCTGGAGTCTTGCCGGAGTCCTCGGAGTCAGAGGCGATATCCAAGATGTCATCGGCAAGTTGGAAGGCCACCCCGACCTTCTCGCCGTAGTCGCGCAAGGCTTCTTCGATCTCCAAGGGAGCCCCGGAGAACCTCGCGCCGTACAGCGCTGAGGTCGCGATGAGTGAGCCAGTCTTGCCGGCCACCACACGCAGGTAGTGCTCAAGTGGATCGGCCCCATCAATGGGTCCTAGGGTCTCCAGAATCTGTCCCTCGACGAGGCGAGTGAAGGTCTGAGCCTGGATTCGCACCGCGTCGGCGCCCAACTCTGCAGTGAGTTCAGATGACTTGGAGAACAAGAAGTCGCCGGTCAAAATCGCCACATGGTTGTCCCAACGCGCGTTGGCTGACTCAGCCCCCCGTCGCAGCGCCGCCTCGTCCATGACGTCGTCGTGATAGAGCGATGCGAGGTGTGTCAGTTCGACGACACACGCAGAGGTGAGCACATCGTCGTCACCGCTGCCCATTCCCCGACCAGTCTCAGCCGCCAAGAGCACCAGGAGTGGCCGAATCCGTTTGCCACCGGCACGCATCAGATGCTGCGCGGCCGCGGTCACAAACGGCGCCTCGCTTTGCACGTGGCCGTGCAAAGCCTCCTCGACCTCACGCATTCGCACGCGCAAGCGTTCGGCTAGGTCAGCGTCGACAACTGGCAGGGCCAGCGCCGAGTCGGGATTGGGGTTGCTCATCGGATAAACGCGGCAATCCGTCCAAGCATGTCCAGCAGCGGGCCGGGAACCAGACCGAGGATGAGCGTCATCGCGGTGCCGACTGCGATCACCGCAGTCGTCATCCACGACGGCGAGGCGACGCTAGGACCATCGCCGACACGGTCGGCAAAGAACATGATCACGATCAGGCGCATGTAGAAGAACGCAGCAACGATGGAGATCAGCACGGCCGCGACGACGGCCACCCCTGCCCCACCGCGGTAGGCAGCACTGAAGACTGCGAACTTGCCCATGAACCCACTGGTCAGCGGCAAGCCGGCCATTGCGAGGAGCAAGAAGGCGAAGATGCCCGCAACAACCGGTGACTCTTTGCCTAGCCCTGACCACGACGACAAGTGCGTGGTCTCGCCGCGCGAGTCGCGCACCAAGGTCACGATCGCGAAGGCTGCCATGGTCATGAAGCCGTAGGTCACCAGGTAGAAGAGCACCGCCTGCACGGGGTTGACGTCGTTAACCGCGTCGCCACCCAACTCGCGGGCGCCCAAGAAGCCAACCAGCAAGAAGCCTGCGTGGGCGATCGAGGAGTAGGCCAACAACCGCTTGACGTCAGTCTGGGTCAGTGCCATCACCGAACCGACCAGCATCGTCAAGATCGCGATCACGGTGAAGAGCGGGATCCACTCCCAGCGAGCACCACCGAAGGCGACGTAGAAGATGCGCAGCAGTGCACCGAAGGCAGCAACCTTCGTGGCTGCGGCCATGAAGCCAGTCACGGCCGTGGGCGCACCCTGGTAGACGTCAGGAGTCCAGGAGTGGAAGGGAGCCGCACCGATCTTGAAGAGCAGTGAGACCGCGATCAGACCCATGCCACCCACGAGGAGGCCGTGTCCGTCGACGCGGTTGCTGATCGCGGAGGCGATCTCGGCGTAACCCATCGATCCGGCAAAGCCGTAGGTCAAGGCGATGCCGTAGACCAAGAAACCTGAAGCGAATGCGCCCAGCAAGAAGTACTTCAACGCTGCCTCTTGGCTCAGCAGGCGGCGGCGACGCGCCAAGCCCGAAAGCAGGTACAGCGGCAGCGAGAAGACCTCGAGTGCGACGAAGAGTGTCAACAAGTCGTTGGCAGCGGGGAAGAGCATCATGCCCGAGACCGCAATCAACAACAGCGGGAACGTCTCGGTGTGCTCTAAGCCTTGGGCTGAGGCAACGCGCTCGGCTTCGGTGCCGGGCAGAGCCGAGGCTTGCCCCGCAAAGCCGGTGACGCCTGACTCCAGACCACGCTCAGCGAAGAGCAGCAGTCCCAAGATGCCCAGGGTCAGCAGCAACCCCCAGATGAACACCGTGGGGCCATCGATGGCCAACGAGCCCATCACCGCGACGATGCCACCGGCACCGCGAGGCGCAGATGAGACTTTATCGGCGACGCTGGTCAAGGTCACGACAAGTGCAGTGCCAAGACCTAGCAGGGAGACGACGAACTGCAAGAGGTACCTGGACTTGCGCGGTGCCATCGCTTCGATGAGCACCCCGAGCACAGCAGCGGTCACGACGATCAGGAATGGCGCAATCAGGCCATATTCGATCGTCGGCGCAGTGAAGCCGTTCACTCCTGGCTCCCTTCAGTCACGGCCGGGCCGCTCACGGTGGCACCAACATGGCTCAACGTGGCATCAACGGCAGGGTTCAAGATGGTGGTGAGCGGCTTGGGCCAGAACCCGAGCAGCACGATCAAGGCGAGCAGCGGCACCATGGCCAGGACCTCGCGAGGCACCAGGTCGGTGATGCCAGCGGTCGCCTCGCGGGGCGGGCCGGTCATCGTCCGCTTGTACATCAACAAGATGTAGACCGCGGCCAGCACGATGGCTGGTACGGCGAAGGCAGCAACCCACACGGAGTACTTAAACGCACCCACCAGCACCAAGAACTCCGAAACGAACGGAGACAAACCTGGCAGCGAAAGGGACGCCAAACCGCTGATCAAGAACAGGCCCGCCAAGACCGGTGCAACCTTCTCGACTCCGCCGAAGTCGCTGATCAAAGCCGAGCCACGACGCTTGATCAAGAAGCCGGTGACCAAGAACAGCGCTGCGGTGGAGAGACCGTGGTTGCACATGGAGAGGTTGGCGCAGACCTGACATTGGGGGTTCATTACGAAGATGCCCAAGACGATCAGGCGGAAGTGGC
>CALMMO010000216.1 GCA_937868455.1 uncultured Marmoricola sp. | reverse complement strand
TCGGCGTAGTCGTCGGTCATTTCGGCGCTCATCGCCAAGAACGGCACTTGGAAGAAGGCGTACGCCGTTGCTGTGGCGAGGAACGCCAACAACACCCACACCGCAGCGAGCGCTGGCGGTGATGCTGGGCCGAAGAACATCAACGAGAACCCCAGGGCCATCAAGATGCCGGCCCGGATGATGAATGCCCGTCGCCGCCCGCCAGGGTGATGTGAGCGGTCACTGAGTCGCCCAGCCATCGGGTTGGCGAAGAAGTCCCAGGCCTTGGGCACGAAGATGATCAACCCCGCCACCGCGCCGCCGACGCCGAGCACGTCGGTGAGATAGGGCAGCAGGAGGAGCCCCGGCACAGTGCCGTAGGACCCGGTGGCGAGGCCGCCGATGGCGTAGCCGTGACGGACTCTGCCGCTCAAGGATCGTTGCATGAGCGCACGTTAGTGCCATTCATGGGGGTTTGGGGGGAGAAGTATTCCCGGGGAGGTGTCGGTGCGGGTTGCTAGCCTCCGCGAGTGACTCAAGACGTTACCCACGCACGACTGTTGCCCGGCGTCGTGCAAGGTGCGCAGACAGTCCGCTCTTTCCGCGCGCTTTTGGCTAACACATTGGTGGCCAACGTGACGACGTCGTACCTCTGGTTCGCGCTCACCTTCTGGGCCTACCTCGAGACCCGCTCGGTGTTAGCCACCTCGATCGTTGGCGGCACTTACATGTTGCTCGTGGCGATCTTCGGGATGCTGTTTGGCACCCTGGCTGATCGGCACCGCAAGAAGGCCGTGATGGCCGCTTCATCGGTCGTGACGTTGGTCAGTTATGCACTCGCCGGGGTGCTCTATCTGAGTTTCCCCAAGCAGCGGTTGGTTGACTGGAATGGCTGGGTGTTTTGGGCCTTCGCGCTGGTGATCTTGGTGGGCGGAGTCGTGGAGAGTCTGCGCAACATTGCGCTGGCCACTTGTGTGACGTTGTTGGTGCCCAGCGAAGATCGCGCCAAAGCCAACGGTCTTGTCGGCACCGTGCAGGGCATTTCATTCATGGTGACCAGCGTGTTTTCGGGGTTGTCCGTGGGCCAACTAGGCATGGGGTGGACCACGGCCATCGCGATCGGGCTCACCGCACTGTCTCTGGCGCATCTCCTGACCGTGCGCGTCCCGGAGGCGACCCCGCAATTTGCCGAGGGCGAGAAGCCCGGCATCTACGACGTCAAGGGTGCCGTCAGCGCCATCGTCACGGTGCCCGGACTAGTTGCGCTGATCTTCTTCGCCGTGTTCAACAACCTCTTGGGCGGCGCCTACATGTCGTTGATGGACCCCTATGGGCTCAACCTGTTCAGCGTCGAAGCCTGGGGGTTCGTGCTCGGTCTGACCAGCATCGGCTTCATCGTCGGCGGAGCCTTCGTCGCGAAATTCGGGCTCGGACCCAAACCGCTCCGCACCCTGCTCAGCGTCAACGTAGGGGTCGCGCTTTTGGGCATGGGGTTCGTGATCCGCGAGTCCGCCTGGCTCTTTGCGATCGGCATCTTCATCTTCATGTGCCTCATGCCCATCGCTGAAGCAGCCGAGCAAACCCTGTTGCAACGCGTGGTTCCCTTTGAGAAACAAGGCCGCGTCTTTGGGTTCTCCCAAAGCGTCGAGTCGGCCGCCTCACCCGTCTCAGCGTTCCTGATCGGACCGCTCACTCAGTTCGTCTTGATCCCCTACATGGCCTCAGCTGAAGGTCGCTCCACCTTTGGTTGGTTGCTCGGTGAGGGCGAGACCCGTGGACTGGCCCTCGGGCTATTTTTCGCAGGGTTCCTGCTGCTCATTACGGCGGTGATCGCGTTCGTTTCCCCGCCGTACCGTCAGTTGACTGCGGCGTACGACGCGGCCGTTGCGGCCGACTCAGAATCCGATCGCTGACCTGAGTGCCCTTCAATTCCTTCTAGGAGGTCTCGGGGAACCCAGTTGTCTTTTCATGTGCCGCCGACGATTCGACGGACAAGATCGTTGACCCACGCAACGGCAGCCTCGGCGTCGGGCAAGACGTCGACGTCCTCGATCACAGCCTCGTACAGCGTGTCCCAACCTGCACCAAGCTCAATGGTTGGCGGCCACGCCTGTTGGCGCCGGTACTCGAAGAGCCGGACGCAGGTCGCGTTGACCCGAGCGAAGTCGAGGTCCTCGCCCTTGTCGAGCAGCTGGAGGTCGATGAGGTCACGCACTCGCTCGCTACCGGGCTCGGATACCGCGTGCAGTTTCTGGGCGATCTGGTGATCGACTCGCATGACCGGCACCGGCTTTGGCAGTTCGAGACCTACCTCAGTGAATAGCAGGGCTAAGCCGTCGGCGAGCTGGTACTCCGGCTCGTCCACATCGCCGATCTCGTTGTGGCCGAGCTCGAACTTCACGGTGCACCAAGGTCGGCCGCGGTAGTCGAGCTTTACGTCGAACGGCTGCATGACGTACGCCGTTGGCACCCCACGCGGCCGGGGTGCAGCCTTCTCGATCAGCCTGCCGGTAAACCCGGCCCAGCCGACAGAAAGCGAGTCTTCGAAATCACTGCGAAACCGGGCTAACGGCTGAACGCGAGCAGCGTCGAGGTCCTGCGTGAACCGAGTGCCGCGCCCGTAGCGAAGCGCCATCGCGCTGCCGCCCTTGATGGCTCCCTCGGGGAGCATCTGTCCGACCACGACGAGCGCCATGCCGACTCGTCGCCGAATGGCGAGATTCTCGCTGCCCTTCAAGGTTGCGGATGCGCTGTTCGAGCGACCGGACGCTGGTCGGGGCACCGGTGTAGCTCACGATCGGAGTTCCTTCCTGACCCGCTGCCACTCCTTGGTAGTCATGAGGCCCTGCCTCCGCGCTTCCTCGGCAGCATCCATCAGCCGACTCGACTCGATGCGCCCCCGGCACTCGAGGATCGCGTCCGCGACGCGTTGCGAATCCAGACCTTGGTACTGGGTTGTCACGACTTCGCCCTTCACCAGAGTGAGCTCGATGAATGGCGGAAGCTTCGGCCGAGTGCGTTTTCGGACCGCGACCCGGATCCGTCGAGGGTTCACATCAGCCAGCCCGAACAAGGCAAGCACCGAGTCTCCATGGAGGTACGACCGCTCGCCTGCACGTAGTAGCGCTTCGGCAAACTGGTCGAATGCGGTGGGAGGTGCATCCGGCACCCGATAGATCCCGTAGGCGACGTTCACCAGACCGCCGCGTGAGGCAAGCTTGGGCAGTTCAACGGCCGGGACTCCCGCCTCGGCAGCCTGCTTCGTGGTGACGTAGCCGTACTGATCGAGCGCGATCTCGCGCACGATGTCCCGGTACCTCGTCTCGATGGCCATGTCATAACTATACCGAAATCGGTAGTGTTGTGACACCAACTCGCATCGGGCCCATGGCTGATCCCGCCCCCTCCGCCGCTACAAACCACGGGTCAGCCTCCAAGGTCCGGTTGATCATCGAAGCCAGATCAGGAGACACAGTGAGTCCAAGAGTTGGCTGATCGGCGGCGTACGACGCGGCCGTTGCGGCCGACTCCGAGTCCTCCTAGCGCGGCAACTGCTTGCTTTGCCCGGATGTTTGGCGCTTTGCGGGGGAGATCCCCTGGGCAAAGCGCCAAAGTCACAAGTAAACCTGTGACTTTCGCACTCCGAAATCTTGACTCATTCCAGATAAGGGAGTAGCAATAGACCCATGACCCTCGCCCATTCCGACTTGCTCAAAGCAGCCGGATTGAGGGTCACCAAACCCCGAGTTGCGGTCATGGATGCTCTGATGGAGCAGCCTCACGCAGACGCTCTGACGGTCCATTCCAAGGCGGTCGTTGACCTTCCTGAGGTCTCGCGTCAGGCGGTCTATGACTGTCTTAATGCGCTCACTGACGCAGGCGTCGTACGCCGCATTCAGCCGATCGGTTCTGTTGCTCGATACGAACTGCGCGTGGGCGACAACCACCACCATCTGGTGTGCCGCAGTTGTGGCGTGATCGTCGACGTCGATTGCGCGGTCGGTCAGACGCCGTGTTTGAACGCTGCCGATGGCCAGGGGTTTGAGATCACCGAAGCCGAAGTGAACTACTGGGGCATCTGCCCCGACTGCAAGTCCAACGATGCACCTCGCAAAGGAGAACAAGGATGAGTGACGAAGCAACCGAGATGGCCGACCTCAATAGCGATGCGCCGAAGTGTCCAGTCGCGCACGGAGATGGCATGCAGCCGACCAAGGGTGACGCGAACCGTGCCTGGTGGCCCAACCGTCTCAACCTGAAGATCCTGGCCAAGAACCCCACTGAGGCCAACCCGCTGGGCGGCGACTTCGACTACGCCGAGGCGTTCAACTCTCTCGACCTGGCGGCAGTCAAAGCCGACATCGAGCAGGCGCTCACGACTAGCCAAGACTGGTGGCCGGCCGACTATGGCCACTACGGCCCGTTCATGATCCGGATGGCGTGGCACAGCGCCGGCACCTACCGCGTGATGGATGGCCGTGGCGGCGGCGGCACGGGTCAGCAGCGGTTCGCACCGCTGAACTCCTGGCCCGACAACGGCAACCTCGACAAGGCCCGCCGGTTGTTGTGGCCGGTGAAGAAGAAGTACGGCAAGGCGCTCTCGTGGGCTGACTTGATGATCCTGACCGGCAACGTTGCACTCGAGTCGATGGGTTTTGAAACCTTCGGCTTTGCTGGCGGTCGCGTCGATGCATGGGAGCCCGACGAGGACGTCTACTGGGGCCCCGAGACCGAGTGGCTTGGCGACAAGCGCTACACCGGTGAGCGCGACCTCGACAACCCGTTGGCAGCGGTGCAGATGGGTCTGATTTACGTCAACCCCGAAGGCCCCAACGCCAACCCTGACCCGGTGCTCTCTGGCCTCGACATCCGCGAGACCTTCAAGCGCATGGCGATGGACGATGAGGAGACGGTGGCGCTGACCGCAGGTGGCCACACCTTCGGCAAGGGTCACGGTGCTGGCGACCCCGGCAAGTACGTCGGCGCTGAGCCAGAGGCTGCCCCGATGGAACTTCAGGGTCTGGGCTGGAAGCAGAGCATGGGCACTGGTTCTGGCACCGACACCATCACCTCAGGCATCGAGGGTGCCTGGACCCCGACCCCGACTGCCTGGGACAACTCGTTCTTCGAGACGTTGTTTAAGTACGACTGGGAGTTGACCCACAGCCCGGCAGGCGCTCAGCAGTGGCGTCCGGCCAATGGTGCGGGTGCCGACGACGTACCTGATGCCCAAGACCCCACCAAGCGTCACGCACCGATGATGACGACCGCTGACATGGCGATGCGCATGGACCCGGCCTACGAAGTTATTTCGCGTCGCTTCTTGGCTAACCCTGACCAGTTCGCCGACGCTTTTGCTCGGGCTTGGTTCAAGCTGACCCACCGCGACATGGGTCCGGTCAGCCGCTACCTCGGGCCTGAGGTCCCAGAAGAGGAACTGATCTGGCAAGACCCCATTCCTTCGGTTGCTATCCCCACCGATGAGGCCGTGGCTGAAGCCAAGCGGGCGATCGCTAGCTCGGGTCTGAGCGTCTCGCAGTTGGTGAAGACGGCATGGGCAGCGGCTGGTTGCTACCGCAACAGCGACAAGCGTGGTGGCGCCAACGGTGGCCGCATTCGCTTGGAGCCGCAGCGTTCATGGGCAGTCAACGACCCGGCAGACCTGGATGCAGCCATCAGCGTGCTTGAGGGCATTGCGGCCAAGACTGGCCTGTCGTTTGCCGACACTGTCGTGCTGGCCGGCAACGTCGGTGTGGAGAAGGCAGCGGCGGCCGCTGGGGTTGCCGTGAGCGTTCCATTCGCGGGTGGTCGCGGCGACGCGACCCAGGAGCAGACCGACGTCGAGTCGTTTAGCTACCTAGAGCCCAAGACCGATGGGTTCCGCAACTTCGAGCAGGCAGACAGCAAGCTCGGTGCGGAGTACCTCTTGCTCGACCGCGCGAACCAGCTCGGCGTGAGCGCTCCCGAAATGACCGTGCTGGTTGGCGGTCTGCGGGTGCTCGGTGCCAACTCGGGCGGTTCGGCGGCAGGTGTCCTCACCGACCGCGTGGGCGTGTTGTCTAACGACTTCTTCGTCAACTTGCTTGACCTTGGTACGTCGTGGCGTGCTGGCGATGGCCAAGACAGCTTCGTTGGCACCGGATCGGCAGGCCAGTCGTGGACCGGCTCTCGCGCCGACTTGGTGTTCGGCTCAAACTCCGAACTGCGCGCTATCGCTGAGGTTTACGCCAGCGACGACGCCGGTGAGAAGTTTGTGCACGACTTCGTCGCCGCCTGGGTCAAGGTCATGAACAACGACCGCTTCGACCTGCGCTAAGTCACTAGCTTTGGGGCCGTCATCACCTTTGGTGGTGGCGGCCCCAGGCTTTTGCCCGGTCTGCACCTCCCTGGGCCGATGCCTTCGCAGGATCTAGTCCTCCGAGTGAGCCCGCCCCGCTGTGAAGATCTGCGTATGTTTCGCCAACTGCACAAAGGCAGACCACCACACGGCCTGATGCACCAGGGCCAGCAGCAACGTCAATAGCCACGCTGGCGGCAGCAGCACCCCGATTGCCAGGCTGGCGACGGCGCCGGCCAGCAACAGCAGTTGAATGCGCGACAGGATTCGTTTGAATAGCGGGCGATAGTCCAGCGTCGTGGTGAGCACGGCCACCATCACCAAGACGGTTGCCGATGCGCCCGCCATCAGCCAGCCAGATCCTCGCGACATCTGGGGGCTGTGCGCGTGATGGATCACGCCGACCATGCCCGCTCCGAGGGCAGCGATCGAGCCGGTGAGGGGAAGCTGGGCCAACACCCACACAGTGAACGCTCGTTGGGTGGGCCGAGAGGGTCGACGACCGAGCAGGTCGAAGTAGTTCCACCAAAAGCCAAAACCCGTACCGAGTGCCAGCACTGCAGTGACGATGACGAACACATCGCGCTGCGTGGAGTTGATCCCGTTGACCACACCCACCACGACCTCGCCCATCACGATGATCGCCAGCAGACTGAAGCGTTCGGCCATGGATTCGGTAGGCGGTAGGCCTAGCGGCCGCTCCGGCTCACGGATCGCGTTAAATATCGGCACTGCCAAGTTGATGAACAGCGTGAGCACCCACAAGATCAGGCGAGCGGTGTCCGTGACCAGCGTGCTCGCTGCCATCAACCCGATGCCGACCACCAACATCGCGATGTAACCCGCGGCGATCTTGCGATAGATCGGCACCGTGTCATGGCACCGCACTTGATTCCATTGCCAGGCGATCCAGCACAGCAGGACGGCGTACGTCGCCGCAAATGGCCGCGCATCTTCGCCCGTCGCTCGGGCCACGAACACTGCCAGCACCACCAGGATCGTCATCTGACCGAAGATGT
>CALMMO010000215.1 GCA_937868455.1 uncultured Marmoricola sp. | reverse complement strand
GCTCTTGGAAGTTGATCCACGGTAAGATGGCGTCCTTGAGCGCGATGCTCGGGCGTCGGGTCTGCCGAGGCTGGCGACCCTGCGGCCCGTAGTCGTAGCACTGGACCCCAGCCGCCTCCAACTCCATGACGAAGTAGTCCTTGCCGATCTTGGTGTCGTTGTGGTTCATGAAGTCGCGCTGATAGCGTGCAGTCAATTCTTCACGGAACCTGATCGACTCGGTGCTGTGGTGATAGAACGCGATGGTCTGCAGCACGTCATGCCGGTTGTAGGCCCTGAGCACGGGCAACTGGTCCTGCGTCAGCGATGTGCCGATCGGGAAGGGTAGGTCGCTAATGTTGTCGGCGCGCATGTTGAACTCCAGCACCTTGAGGCTGGTGCTGCGCGCCCGGTTGTCAAAGTGGTGAATCAGGAACAGGTCGAGTTGGTCCACCAGGCGGTCAGTGGGCTTGACCATGTGCATCCAGCGGTTGTCGTCCTGCGACTCGATGATCGCCTGCGCCTTGTCGAACAGGGTCCGGGCGTTGGCCTGACCCATGCGACACAAGGCGTGCAGGATCGGGTAGTCAAAACCGATGCTGTTGAACCCCACCATACGTGCGCCAATGGACCCGAGCCAGTGGACCCACTCGATGATGGCCCCGGAGTCATTGCGCCAGTCACTGATCTCGAAGGACCACTCGATCGGCAGGTGCGCGTGCTGCGCGTGGAGCGTGAAGACGTTGGGGTACGTCTCGCAGTCCCATACGATGTCGTGGGTCATTTAGTCCACCGCTTCAAGAGACTGTCAACTGACGGAGAACTCTCTGATTTTCCCACGCCGAGCAGTTTCTCGACTCGTTCAGCCTTCTTTTGGGAACGAGGCTTCTTGACCTCATCAGGTTTCACCATAGATGCTGCTTTCTTACCGAGTAGTTTCTCCAGACGCTTCGCCTCTTTTGCGGCACGATTCGCCCTCATCCTCTCAATTCGCACCAAACCGTCGATTCGGGAAAGAGCATGAGCCATCACGTATTCGACAAACTCACGTAGTAACTCGGCTTGATCTGGTCCGAGAATGTCTCGGATGTCGTCCACAACTTCCCACTTCCGCAAAGGTTCATCGTGATTGCGCTTGTTCTGCAAAAAGGAATTTGCCAATATGGCAACCCTGATCTTCTCGTCCTCAGTCAACGTGAGAAACTTTGGGATCTCGTCATTGGTCAACTCGTCCATCACAGTAACTCCTTACGTATCTGACGCGCCCGAGCCTCAGTGACTCCGAGTTCCCGCATTGGACGACCACGGGGCAAAGCCATTGGGTCCACGACGAGAACGACCTCCTCAGTCGTGAAGCGGTGTTCATTGGCACAGACGTAGCGACGAACCACGACACCCGTTGATCGGGTGCGTGTTTCAAGTACGCTGGTCCATGCCCCGCAGTCGGGGCACTTCACTCAACCCCCGAGGAACGACGGCAGCGTGGGCGCACCGAACGGCGCAGCGGGCATCGGCGACACAGCACCAAAGCCACCGCCACCCATGAACCCCGGCAGCGGGGCGCCTGACGCCATGGGGCCAGCGGCCTGCTGCACCGCGCCGAACAGCCCCGATGCGTCCACGACGCCCTCGCCGAATGGGGCATCGTCCTTGAAGAACTGCACCGCGACGAGATCGAACCGGAACCCGTTGCCGTGATGGTTCTTCTGCACCCACGGCTTGACGGCAGCATTGACCCGGCACCCACCGTAGAGCTTACGGGCCAACTGCTGCACGGCCATCGTGTTCATCGGGTCCACAGGCGTCCCATCGCCCTGGATGATCTGAGGCTGGCGCTCGGA
>CALMMO010000214.1 GCA_937868455.1 uncultured Marmoricola sp. | reverse complement strand
ATGGCTTTTTAGGCCGTGCTTAGTGGGGGGTGGCGTCGTACGGTGGCCACATGGCGACCTGCGACTTTTGTGGGGATTACTCCGACACCGATTCGATGCCCTTGGACTGGACCAGTGCCGTTGAGCTTGGTCGCGCGAAGTACTTCTGTGCCATGTGCAGTCGCGAGCACCTCAGGTCGATGGAGGCCAAACTCGACTCTGAGTGGTGGTGAAGGCTCACTCGGGGTTGGCGAATCCGGGGAGGAACTGCGTCAAGATCGCTCTGAAGGGTGCGGTGGCCTCCAGTTGGCACATCACCCCGACTCCGCCTAGCCAGGTGCGGTGAATCAGCATGTACGACGCAGGCAGGTTCAACTTCACCGCCAACGTGTAGCCAGGCTCCCGTGGATTGTTGATCCGCTGGAACTGCTCGCGCATCCAGGCTCTGGAAAAGGTGAATTGTTCACTGCTGGCCGGTTCGACGAACGGGGACAGGTAGTCCAACAGCACGTCGGGGTCGATCTTGATGCCTGGTCGCACGAAGCCCTCATCGCGCAGTCCCTCGAGCAATGCGTCGTGGTCGCTGAGGCTCGCGACCCGGATCAACCGACCCATCGCTTCGGGCAATTGGCCGCCCTCAAGTCGGGCAACCGCCCCGAAGTCGAGCACACCCAGTTTGCCTAGCTCGCCCTCTGAAGGGATCACCCGATAGTTGCCTGGGTGTGGATCGGCATGCAGCATGCCGGTGCGCTGGGCGCCATCAAAGAGGAACCTGGTGAAGAGTTGGCCATAGTGGTCGCGCTCGGCTTGGGAGCCATCAGCGATCACTGCGGCCAGTGACGACTCGCTGTCGAGCCACTCGCTGATGAGGACGCGGGGACCCACCTCGACGACTGCAGGGATCACGAAGCGTGGATCGTCGGCGAACGCCTCGGCAAATGCCGATTGGGCTTCGGCTTCGAGGGGGTAGTTGAGTTCGTCTTTGGCGCGGTCGAGAAGTTCGTCGATGAGCGGATTCACGTCGACGCCGGGGAGCATCGAGCCGATGCTGCGACCAAGTCTGGCAATCTGTTTGAGATCAGAGAGCAGCGCTTCTCCTGCGCCGGGATATTGCACTTTGACTGCGACCTCGCGCCCGTCGTACCAGGTGCCTTTGTGGACCTGTCCGATCGAGGCCGCGGCAGCTGGCTCAGGATCAAAGGCAACTAGGCGCTTCTTCCAATCCGCACCCAGGTCGTCGGCCAGGATCGTGCGCACGGTGCGCGTCGGCATCGGGGGAGCGCTGTCTTGGAGGGCGGTGAGTTGGCTGCGGTACGGCGCGGCCATGTCCTCAGGAAGGGCAGACTCCATGATCGAGAGGGCCTGGCCGAACTTCATCGCGCCACCCTTGAGTTCGCCCAACGTGCGAAAGACCTGCTCGGCTGTGCGTTGCTGCACATCGCTGAGCACGACCTCTGCGTTGGCCCCGCCAAGTCGCTTGCCTAACCCCATGGCCGTGCGGCCGGCGAAGCCAAGAGGGAGCGCGGCCAGACGGGCGCCGCGCACGATGGCTTTGCGGGGGAGGTCGTTCACGCCCCCATTGTTGCCGACCACCCACAACCGCACTGCGAGTGCGGCAGCCAACGCACCACATCGAGGGCGCCAGTGAGTCCATTGATCCGGATCGTGGTGCCTTGCGACATCGGCGTCGCGCCTCGCAGGAGGAGGTTGAGATCGTTGCGCGCCCAGTTGACTGCGAGGGCACACAGTTCAGGTTCAGGGGCTTGAGGCAGGCCGTCTTGGCGAGGAAGGCTGGAGGCGACCTTGTTGGCGAGCACCAGGGTGGGCCATCGGGGATCCTCATCGGTGTGATGGGCATCAAGACAGCGCAGGCACGGAGTCGCACCAGGGATCACCAACGGTCCGATGATGGCGTCGCTGTCGACGAACCTGACCAGATGATGAGGGCGGCCCACGCGGAGCGCGTGGTCGGTTTGCGTTCGATCAGGTTCGCCCACGCTCACGAACAAGGTGGCCCGAGGGTTGAGGGGTTGCTGGCCGCGCATCGGGACTGGCCCGAACACCACAGTCTGGATGGGAGGGGGAGGAAGGTAGGCCGATTCGAGGTCGATGAGTAAGTTCGCGCGATCCAAAACCGCGACCACGTCCGGGTCGCCATCAGTCTCGGCGGTGCCGATCGCGAGCGCAGCGAGGGTACGGCGCACCTCGTCGGTGGACGGCAAGATCACTGCATGTTGGGGATGGAGCCCGATTTGGATCTCGGTTGTGCTGCGAGTGAGCACGTGGAAACCGGGGCGAAGCACTTTGCGTGGCATGGGCTGAGTTGAGCACGCAGCGCGTGGTGGGTGCGTTGGGTTATCCACAACCACGCGAAAAGTCACAAGTTAACCTGTGACTTTTACCTAGCTATGAGGCTGATGTGACAGATGTGCAAAAAAGTCATTGGGGGGTGGTGAGTCATCGACTCACCACCCCCCAATGGGAAGAACTGATTCTCAGGCCTTGCCGAGGATGCGGTTCAGGTTGGTGTTGCACTCGGGGCACACACCCTTAGCCATGCGGGTGCCCTTTTCGCTCACCTTGACCTCGCCGGTCGCTTCACGCTTGGCCTTGCACTTAACGCAGTAGAACTCGCCGCTC
>CALMMO010000213.1 GCA_937868455.1 uncultured Marmoricola sp. | reverse complement strand
CGGATTCCCCGGTGAGCATGGATTGGTCGACCGCGCTGGCGCCTTCGACGACGACCCCATCTGTGGCGACCTTTTCGCCAGGCCGAACCACGAAGTGGTCGCCGACTCGCAGGTCAACGATGGGGATGCGGGCTTCGACCCCTTCTCGACGTACGGCGACGTCTTTAGCGCCCACTTCCATAAGCGCCTTCAATGCGGCGCCGGCTTCACGCTTGGAGCGGCGCTCGAAGTATCGCCCAGCCAGCACGAACATCGTGACCCCCGCAGCCACCTCGAAATAGATGTTGGCGGCTCCGTCGCTGCGACCCCACGACCAGTCGTGCCTCATCCCGACCATGCCCGCGGTGCCGAACACGAGGGCGTAGAGCGACCAGGCGTAGGCGCTGAGAGTGCCGATCGTGATCAGCGTGTCCATCGTGGCAGCGCCGTGCTTGATGTTGGTCCACGTCGCCTTGTGGAAGGGCCAGGCACACCACAACACGACTGGGGTCGCTAGCGCGAGAGAGATCCACTGCCAATAGTCGATCTGCAGGGCGGGGACCATCGCCATCGCAATGACAGGAACGGACAACACGATGGCGACTCGCAACCGCCACAGCAGGGTGCTCAAGTTGTCTTCGATGGGTTTTGCCGAGGCGGTGTAGCCGGTGTTCTCAATAACTTCGATGAGGGCACGGCTCGTGATCCCCGCAGCGGCATGGACGGTGGCCTTTTCAGTGGCGTAGTTGACGCTGGCTTCGACGCCCTCGAGTTTGTTGAGTTTCTTCTCGATGCGCATCGCACACGAGGCGCAGGTCATCCCGCCGACATCAAATTCCATCAGGTTGGTGCTCACGAAACCAGCATACCCCCGGGGGGTAAAAGAACCCCCAAAGTGACGTACAGGTGAACAACGCATGAAAGCTGTTCAAATGGCCGTGCGCAGGAGTAGACGTTGGATCACCATGTAGCTATGTCAGTCATCCGCCAACTCCGCACTCGCATTTGGGGACGGCAACTCTTTGGCTTCCCGCCTCCCCCTGCAGGCCACATGGCCGCGGTTGTTTCGTTGTTCCCCCGCGGTCTCACAGAACTTGAAGCCATCTCAGTCGTCGGCTACCTGCGCGGCATGGGTCAGGCACCCAGTGACAGCGACATCGCCGAGGCTCTGATGAAGTTCACCCACCAATTGCCCTTACCCGCAGACGTCGCCCGCATCGCAGCGTTGATGGCGCCGCACTCCGTGGATCGAATCTGCGTCTAGTCGCTATTTCGCCCCTCGCGCTATAACGGGGGCATGATGCATCTGCTCAACGACGGCACCGCTCTGCCCGCGATCGGGTTCGGCACTTACCCTCTGCGCGGCCCTTCGGGAGTTGCCGCGATGGTGAGCGCAATCGAGACGGGTTACCGACTCATCGACTCAGCCGTGAACTACGAGAACGAAGCTGAAGTGGGGCAAGCCGTGCGCGCCTGCGGGGTGCCGCGCGAGGATCTCATCATCACCACCAAGGTGCCTGGCCGCTTTCACGATCAGGCCGTGGCCTGCATTGAAGACTCGCTGCGAACCACCGGCCTAGAGGCCCTAGATCTCGTGCTCATTCACTGGCCCAACCCTTCGCAGGGCCGATTCGTCCAAGCCTGGGAGGGATTGATCCAGGCCCGTGAGCGTGGGCTGGTGAGGAGCATCGGGGTCAGCAACTTCACGCAATCTCACCTGCGTGAGGTGATTGCTGCGACGGGGGTGACCCCGGCGGTGAACCAGATCGAGCTACATCCCAGCTTCA
>CALMMO010000212.1 GCA_937868455.1 uncultured Marmoricola sp. | reverse complement strand
GTTCTTCGGGCCTCCTGCGCCCCATGACGACGGGGTGCCCGAGGTCGAGATTGGCTACGGGCTCGTTGAGTACGCCCGAGGCCACGGGGTTGCCACCGAGGTCGTGTCGGGTCTGGTCGCGGCCCTGGATGCGGTCGACGTACGTGTTCGGGCGCGGACCGAGCCCAGCAATGCGCCCTCGCTGCGCGTGCTGGCCAAGTGTGGTTTCACCGTGCTTCGTGGACCTGATGAAGATGGGAACCTGGTCGTCTCGCGAGCCTGAGTAGCCTTCGCCCATGCCGATTCGACTCGTTGCCACCGACCTTGATGGCACCTTGCTCGGCTCAGATGGGCAACTCTCTCCTCGGTCGATCGCTGCACTTCAGGCAGCCGATGCCGCAGGGCTGATCGTGGTGTTCGTGACTGCTCGACCGTTGCGATGGATGACCTCGTTGTGGCCTCACGTGGGCTCCCACGGGAAAGCCATCGTGTCTAACGGAGCCGCGGTGTATGACGTAGGCACTGGGTCAGTCGAGGAAATCGACGGCATCGACCCGGAGGCCGGTATCGACCTTGTTGACTCGATCCGGGCGGCTGTCCCCGGGACCTCGTTCGCATTGGAATGTGTGTCCGGGATCTGTCTGGAGCCAGAGTTCAACGAGCCTGAACACATTCCGTTCGGGAGCCCGGTGGGTCCGCTCGCCCAGGTGTGGACCGAGCCGGCCCTCAAACTGATGGCAAGGCATCGCGCCATGCCCTCAGTCGAGTTTCGTGAAGCCGTCGTCGCCGCGGTGGGTCAGCGGGCGACCCCCACGTGGAGTGTGGACTTCCTTGTTGAAATCAGTGCAGCCGGGGTAACCAAAGGCGGGGCGCTAGCTCGGCTGTGTGATCGCTTGGGGATTGCTCAGGGCGACGTACTCGCTTGTGGCGATATGCCAAACGACCTACCGATGTTGTCGTGGGCAGGCACCGGTGTGGCCGTCGCCAACGCGCACGAGTCAGTAAGGGTGGCCGCCGACCAGGTCACTGCGAGCAATAACGACGACGGTGTCGCGGCGGTCATCGAAAGTTTGTTGTGAAACTCGGGAACCGAGCGCCCCGTCACTGCGTCAGAAGTGCCATGCGTGCATTCTTTGTGATGATCCTGACGGCCATGAGCCTCACCCTCTTCTCATCCCCGCCAGCCTGTGCGTGCAAATGCGCGCCCATGGCCGAATCTGACGCGGTTGCCAAAGTCGATGTCGTGGTCAAGGCCGAGGTCGTCAAGGTGACCAAGGTTGATAAGCAAACTCGCCAGGTCACCTTGAAGGTGAAAGACGCCATCAAGGGAAACCCGGGCGCTGAAGTTGTGTTCACGACGAATGAGAGCTCCGCGTCGTGTGGCGTCGAGGCCCCCGAAGGCGAGACCAAGACCTTCTACCTGCGTGGAAGTGGCGACAAGCTGACCGCCGCGGCCTGTGACCAGGCGGTTTACGCCGATGAGATCGCCCAAAACACCGTGCCTGACTCGGTGCCCGATGCTGGCAAGGCACCCAAGGTGGATGTGAAGCCTGAGAGCCCCGCGCGCGGCTGGGTGTACGGCGGCGGCGCACTCGTTCTGGGTGGACTCGGAGTGCTCGCCTGGGCGCTTCGTCGGCGCGCTAGCTGATCTCTAGGAACCCGAGCACGAGCGCGTTGAAGGTCTCTGGCTGATTGATGTTGGCAAGGTGGCGACTGTCGTTGATGGTCGCCACCTTGGCGTTTTTGATCACTGCGAACTCGGCGATCACCTCAGGTGGGCTGACCACGTCGTGATCGGCACCGATCACCAGGGTGCGGGTGGCTATGGCGGCGAGATGGGGGCGTGCGTCGTACTCTGCGAGGGCTTCGCAGCAGGCGGCGTAGGACTCGGCATCGGAAGCCACCAGATCGTCCAAAATCGACTGAGCGCGGGCGGTGGGCCGCACGGCGTCGACGAACCAGCGCTCGCCGGTGGCATCGCGCAGCGGGCCGATGCCGTTGCTGCGCACGCTGGCGGCGCGGTCGTGCCAGGTCTGCGGATCGCCAAACGCGGGAGCCGTGCAGGCCAAGGTGAGCGAACTCAGACGCTCGGGGTAGTTCAGCGCAAGGTGTTGGCCGACCGCCCCTCCCAAGGAGATGCCGACGTAATGAAACGTGTCGTGGCCTTGGGAATCGGCAAGCTCGATCACGTCGCTGGCAAGGTCTTCGACGCGCACCCCAGACTCGGCGTGAGGAGAGGCGCCGTGCCCACGATGATCGAACCCGACCACGCAATAGTCCGTTGAGAGCGCCTCGACGAGTTCGTGCCATTGGCGGTGCGTCGAGCCAAGCGAGCCGCCCAGGTAGACCGCCGGAGCGCCGAGGGGACCTCTAGTCGCGTAATGAAGCCTCATGGGTGAAGTGTTGCTGCTTTGCCCGGATGTTTGGCGCTTTGCGGGGGAGATCCCCCGGGCAAAGCGCCAAAGTCACAAGTAAACCTGTGACTTTTCACGCCCGCGACGCGACCTCCACGCCCTGCTTGATGGCGCGTTTGGCATCGAGTTCGGCAGCCACGTCGGCCCCGCCAATGAGATGGGCACCGATCCCAGCCGCGACCAACTCGTCGTACAAGCCGCGCACCGACTCCTGACCTGCGCAGACCACGATGGTGTCGGCCTGGATGGTGTGAGCCTCCCCGTCGACAGTGATGTGTAGGCCGCCGTCATCGATGCGGTCGTAGCTTGCTCCGCGAACCATGGTGACCGCTGACTGCTTCAACACGGCCCGGTGCGCCCATCCTGAGGTTTTGCCCAAGTCGATCCCGATCGGGGTCTCCTTGCGTTGGATCAGCGTGACTTCGCGTGCTGGCACTCGGGGGGTTGGCGTGGTGAGGCCGCCACGGTGCTCGGCAGGGTCACCCACACCCCAGTGAGCCAGCCACTCTTGGTCAGTCTCGGGCGTGTGCGTCAAGAACACCGACACATCAACCCCGATGCCGCCGGCTCCGATCACAGCAACCCGCTGGCCGGCCGTGGCATTTCCGTTCAGCAGGTCGGCGTAGGAAACCACACTGGGGTGATCGATGCCCTCGATGCTGGGGATGCGTGGGGTGACACCGGTGGCGACAACGACGTCGTCGTACTCCTTGAGCTCGCTCAGGGTTGGCTCAGTGTTGAGGCGTACGTCGACTCCGAGCGCCTCCATGCGCGCCGTGAAGAACCTCAGAGTTTCCTCGAACTCTTCCTTGCCGGGGACCTGTCGGGCCAACCGGAATTGGCCACCGATCTGGGCAGACTTTTCAAAGAGCGTGACCTGGAAGCCACGCGCAGCGAAGGCCTCGGCGGCAGAGAGTCCAGCAGGCCCGGCCCCAACAATCGCGACCGTCGGGGCAGTGCGGGTGGGGGCCAGCGGAACCAACACCAGGTCGGTCTCGCGGCAGGCCCGTGGGTTCACCAGACACGAGCAGGGCTTGTTGGAGAACGCGTGATCCAAGCACGCCTGGTTGCAGGCGATGCAGGTGTTGATCTCGTCGGCCCCCACACCTGCAGAAAAAACGACGAACTCAGGAACACCCAGCAGCGGACGAACAATAGACACGACATC
>CALMMO010000211.1 GCA_937868455.1 uncultured Marmoricola sp. | reverse complement strand
CAACAAACCATTACCCACCCAAGCATGGGCCTGTTTCTCGATAACGCTTCCTCCACCAAAGACGCGCCTAATGAAAATCTGGGTCGGGAGTTGTTGGAGGTGCACTCAGTCGGCTTGGGTGCGGGCTACACAGAGGACGACGTACTCAACTCCAGCCGGCTACTCACGGGCTATCGCGTCGATCTGTGGTGGCCCAAATTCCAAACGTTCTACGACACCTCCTGGCACTGGACTGGTCAGATCAACGTGCTCGGGTTCAGCCACCCCAACACCTCCGCCGATGGGCGTACGGCGACCAACGCCTACCTCAGCTACCTCGCACACCACCCAGCGACGGCGCAGCGCATCGCAAAACGGCTATGTGTGAAGTTTGTTCGCGACAATCCCTCGAGCGAACTCGTGAACGCTGTGGCCGCGGCGTTCACCAAGTCCGGCACCTCAATCAAGGCAGCTTTACGAGCCATGGTTTCCCACCCTGAGTTCATCTCATCGCGAGGGTCCAAAGTGCGTTCACCGATTGAAGACACGGTGGCCACCATCAGAGCGCTGAGGGTTGCTCCCACAGCACCCACCAGCAATCAGTCGTTCGCTCGTGCGATCTATTGGGCCGCCACCGACCAGGGGCAAACGCCCTACAGTTGGCCCGCTCCCAACGGCTTCCCCGAGGTCAACGGAGCCTGGTCCACGCCTGGTCGGGTGCTCAACACGTTTGATTTCCACCGTAACCTCGGCGCGTTCTGGTGGCCCACTGATCAAGCCAGCATCCCTAGTGACGCGACTTGGCTACCTGCCTTTCCAGCGACCTATGCGGCTGTCATTGACGCCGCTGCCCTGGCACTCTTGGGCACCGCCATTCCGCAGGAGCACAAAGATGGCATTGCCCAACGCTCCGGCATCTCACTGACGACATCGCTCAACTCGATGTCTCACGATCGAGTGGTCCAGCTCATCGTTGCCTTGCTCGACTCCCCTACCCACATGATGCGGTGAGTGCGATGACTTCAACACAACGCTGCGGCTGCCCCGACTACGAGTCGAGCCTGCCAAGTCTTGGACGGCGTGGCTTCTTAGGCGGAGCCGGTCTTCTTGCGGGCGCTATGACTGCCGGGTCCCTCTTCGACGGTGCTCATCGTCAAGTGGCCTACGGCGCCAACCCTGACGGGAACGTGGTGATCGTGCTCTCGCTGCGTGGCGGCAGCGACGGTGTCTCGGTGATCGTGCCGAAATCACCCACTGATCAGGCGAACCTGCAATCCAAGCGGCCCGGAATCATTGTTCCGACCGATCGCCTCATCGGATCTGACCCCAGATTCGGTCTCCACCCAGCACTTGCTCCCCTGCTCCCGATGTGGACTGCTGGCACCTTCGGCGCCGTACACGCGGTGGGGATGAGTCAACCCAACCGCTCGCATTTCTCCTCGATGGAGCAAGTCGAGCGCGCAGCACCTGGCTCTGGTGAGCGCACGGGTTGGATCAACCGAGCCATCGGTTTAGACCCAGCCGCTAAACCGGAAGAAGTGATGCAGATCGGCTCCAACATGGTGCCAACTGAGTTGGTTGGTCCGGCAGCCTCGTTGGGCATCGACTCACTCAACGACTTGGCCTTGCCTCGGTTGTGGAACGACCAGGCACTAGCTGGTGGCCTGCGCCAAACGTGGAGCACTGGCACCTCCGCGTTACGCGATGGCGTCCTCACCGCACTCGACGTCGTTGGCCGACTTGAGCCAGTGACCTCCACAGACCTCGACCCCATCAAAGCCCAGTTCCCGCAAGGCCCGTTACGCGAGGTCTTGGCCAACACGGTGGCCTTGGTCAACGCCCAAGTAGGCGCGAAGGTCATCACCATTGACTACGGCGATTGGGACATGCACACCGGCCTTGGTCCTCCCGACCCGGGCAACTGGATGTATGACCACTTGACCCATCTCGCCCAATCGTTGAAGGCCTTCTTCGCGGGGCTCTCCCCTGCCATGGCCAACAAGGTCACCGTGGTAACGATCTCCGAGTTCGGTCGACGCATCGAACAAAACGGCGAGAACGGCGTCGATCACGGCTACGGCAACTGCATGCTGCTGTTCGGTGCGGGAGTACGCGGCGGTCAGGTGCACGGTCAATGGCCCGGTCTAGCAGATGCTGACCTCATCGATGGGGACCTGGCCGTCAAACAGGACTACCGCTCAGTGCTGTGGGAGATCTTGTCGAGCCGATTCCCGCAAAGCCCAGTCTCGGGAAGTCTGAGCACAGTGTTCCCAGGCTTCACCCCAGACGCTGGCCTGGACTGTATGTCGTAGCTAGACCCGCGCTTGGTGACAGCCGCAATCTTGGCCGAGTTCGGCGAAATGATCAGCCAAGGTGTCCCCGGCCATGATCCCGCCCCCGGGGGTGGTCCTGCTGAGTTCGTCGGCCGCCAAGATCACCGCAGCGGCGGTGTAGGAGGTCTGCTCGTTGGGCCACATCACGTGTTCGGGGTGCACTGATCCGGTCCAGTAGCGACCGCGCTCCCCACGCAGATGCTGCATGTCGGAGTACAACTCCAACGCTCGCTCGCGATCACCAAGGGCATCAAGTGACATCACCAGTTCGCAGGTCTCCGCACCCGTGACCCACGGGTTGGTGTCCACACACCTGATGCCTAGGCCTGGCATCACGAAGTCATCCCACCGGGTCGCGAGCAGCTCAAAGGCGGGCTCACCGCGTACGGCGCCGCCGAGCACTGGGTAGTACCAGTCCATCGAGAACGTCGACTTGTCCATGAACAAGTCGCGGTGTTCGCGCAGCGCATGGCCTAGGCGGCCACCTGCCAACTCCCACTCTGGCTGGGGATCCCCCATCAGTTCAGCAAGCGCCGCGCCAGCACGCAATGACTGATAGATGCTTGAGGATCCAGCCAACAAGGCTTCCTCGTTCACCTTGGCAGGCACGCCCTCAGGTCCAGTCGAGGTCCACTCTTGAGACCAACTGATGCCGCCCCAGGGCAACTGCATGCCGACCACAAAATCGAGGGATCGGCGCACGATCGGCCAGAACTTACGCACGAAGGAGCGATCTGAACACAGCAACCAGTGGTGCCACACGCCTACGGCGATATAGGCGGAGGTGTTGGTCTCCCCTGAAGCATCCTCAGTCACACCTGCCACGATCTTCAGCGGCCAGGACCCATCGACGCGCTGAGTGCTAGCCACCCAGTCGTAGGCACGCTCGGCGGCCTGGCGTTGACCGCCAACGAGCATCGCCATGGCCGCCTCAACGTGGTTCCACAGGTCGGTGTGCTCGCCTTCGGTCCACGGGACCGCACCCGAGGGCTCCTGCATCGCCGCAATCGACTCAGCTGTTTGCGCAACCTCTTCGGCGGTGATGATCCCGGGCACAGCTGGGATCGGGAAACTCATGCGCTTGCTGCCTCCGGCTTGCGTAGGTACAAGACCATGCTCTTGCCGATAAAGGGGTTCAACGCCCGCTCAGCCAGTCGAGTGGCCACGCTCAGACGTGGGGTCTTCATGATGTCCCACACCAAAACCTGGTGGTAGGCCTTCACGAGGGGGAACTGGTCGTTGTCGACACCCACGGCGCACTTGAGCCACCAGTACGGCGAGTGCAAACCGTGGGCGTGATCCTTGCCCTCAAAGATCATGCCGGCCTTCGTGAGCTTCCCAATGAGGTCTTTGTCGGTGTAGATCCGCACGTGACCGCCTTCGACCTCGTGGTACTGGTCTGAGAGCGCCCAACAGATCTTTTCGGGCAGCCAGCGGGGCACGGTGATGGCCATCGTGCCTCCGGGGCGAAGCACCCTGACCAGTTCGCTGATCGCGGCCTCATCGGCTGGGATGTGCTCGAGCACTTCAGAGGCCACCACTCGGTCAAACTCACCGTCCGCGAACGGCAGCGCCAAAGCGTCGCCTTCTTTGATGTCCGCCTCGGCTCCTGCAGGCACCTCGCCGGCTTCACGCATGGCGACAAACAAGTCGCGCACTCCGGCGAGTTCATCAGCGTCCTGGTCGAACGCGATGACGTCTGCGCCACGCCGGTACATCTCAAAGGCATGGCGTCCCGCGCCACAACCCATGTCGATCACTCGGTCACCTGGCTGTAGACCTAGGCGGTCGAAATCAACGGTCAACATTTGTTGTGCTCTCCTCAATAACGCGCTCGTAGGCCGCTGCGGTGGCGACAGCCACCGCACGCCAGCTGAACTTTTCTTGCACTCGGGTGCGGCCCGCCTTGCCCATCTGGACTCGTCTATCGGGGTCATCAAGCAACGCCGCGATCGCTTGAGCCAGTTCCTCGGGGTCACCTGGTGTCACCAGATCCGCGCATTCGCCGTCTGGTCCAACAACCTCGGGAATCGCGCCGGCTCGACTGACAACGAGCGGTGTTTCACAAGCCATCAGTTCCGCAGTCGGCAGAGAGAAACCCTCGTAGAGCGAGGGCACGCACGCAATCTCGGCCGATCCCATCAGCGCCACTAGTTCGGCGTCACTGATGCCGTGCACGAAGCTCACCCGGTCGGCGATACCCAAGTCGTTGATCAGCTTTTCAGTGCGTCCGCCTGCTTGAGGTTTGCACACCAACACAAGTTCGAGATCGCGCTCGGTGGACAGCTTGGCAACTGACTCCAGCAGGGTCGCAATGCCCTTCATTGGCGAGTCAGCACTCGCCATAGCCAACAATCGGCCCGGCACGCGAGGGGTGGTCGGCGGCACGAAGACCTCATCGACTCCGAGCGGAATGACTTCGATCCGGTCTGGCTCGACGCCAAAGTCGGCCGCGATATCGCGCTTGCTGCTATCGCTCACAGTCAAGATGCGTTTGAGCTTGCGAGCCACGTTGCCTTGCATTCTCAAGAACCCATACCAACGTCGAAGACTCAGCTTCTTGCGAATCGTCGTTGCCGCGGCGATGTCGACTCGCCGGTCGAAGGTGATGGGGTGGTGGATCGTCGTGATCAGCGGCAACCCCATGGCCTCGATGTCGAGCATCCCGTAGCCGATGACTTGGTTGTCGTGGGCGATATCGAACTCATCGATTCGATCCTTGAGCACTCGCGCCACGCGCTTGCTGAAGGTCTTGGGCTCGGGAAAGCCAGCAGTCCACATAGTGAGGACTTCTTCGACGTCGATCAGGTCGCGATATTCGCTCAACTTCGGAGTGCGAAAAGGATCAGGCTCGCGGTAGAGGTCAAGGCTAGGCACCTTGGTCAGGACCACGCCCTCATCAAGCTCGGGATAAGGCTGTCCGGAGAACACCTCGACGGTGTGCCCCAATGCCACCAACTCACGGCTGAGGTGTCGAAGGTAGACACCTTGTCCACCGCAGTGAGGTTTGCTGCGATAGGACAACAGGGCAACGCGCATACGACTCAAATTTTTCTACTCGGGAAACAGAAGTGAAACACGTTATCGTTTTTCACTGATAATCTCGTGGGGTTCAACTCGGGATGATTCTCCCGTGTTCCCCCCGCAAATCGGATATTTCAGGAGCGAGACCTTGACCACGTCACTCACGCATGACGAGCTTGGCTCTTCAGCGCAGCGTGACCGTCGACGCCGCATTCTGGACGCCACAGTCGCACTGGCGACCCGCGGCGGTTTCGATGCGGTGCAGATGCGCGGCGTGGCCGAACACGCCGACGTCGCGCTCGGCACGCTGTACCGGTACTTCCCGTCCAAGATCCACCTGCTTGTTTCTGCATTGGCGGGCCAGTTCGAGGCTGCCGAGTCCGCGTTGGGTCGCAAACCCATCCCCGGCGACACCTCCGGAGACCGAGTCGTCTTCGTCCTTCGCAAAGCCACTGGTGAACTCCAGCGCAACCCGCAGTTGACCGAGGCGCTCACCCGAGCGTTCATGTTCGCTGACAACAGCGTTGCTGCTGAGATCGAAGTTGTTGGCATGCAACTGACTTCGATGCTGACCCGGGCCATGAAGGGCCCCGAGTACGTCGAGGGCGAACCCATCACCGAAGAAGCAGTCGCCATTGCCCGCGTCATCGCCGACGTGTGGCTGGC
>CALMMO010000210.1 GCA_937868455.1 uncultured Marmoricola sp. | reverse complement strand
TCGGATCGGATACGCCGACCTCATCGGCACCGATCGCGGCCGTGACTTGCTGGTCAACCGGTTCGAGCGCACCGCATCGGGAGGCATCGCTTTTTGCCGCTCTGTCTATGGCACCACCCCACGAGGTGGCGTGGTCGACATCGAAGGTGGCCTCTCAGCTGGTCTGCCCGACATCGTGGCCTTCCCTGACGTCGCCACCATGCAAGCCGTGCCGTGGGAGCCAGGAGTCGCTCACTGCATCGCTGACCTGTTCAACCCTGACGGCTCCCCCTCGCAGGAGAGCCCGCGCTACGTGCTGCGCCGTGTCGTCGAGCAGTTCGCCGAACTCGGCATGAGCCCCATCGTTGGCCCCGAACTCGAGTTCTATGTGCTTGAAGAGTCAGACACCGCACCCTCTGGTTGGCAGCGCTACGGCGAGGCCACCGGCAACGTCTACGTCTCTGGCCTCAAGGGCGACCCGCAAAACGTCTTGCTCAGCACCTTGCGTCAACTTGGCGAGTACGGCATTGAAGTGGTCGCTGCAAACCACGAGTTCTCAGCAGGCCAGTTCGAAATCAACTTGTGGCACGGCGAGGCGCTCGATGCAGCCGACCGCGCCCACCGGTTTAAGTCAGCCATCAAGGAACTGGCCCGCTCCCTGGGCAAGTTGGCCACCTTCATGCCCAAGCCGTTCAACGACGAGGGCGGGTCGGGCTTCCACCTGCACTTCTCCATGTGGAGTGATGACGGCAAGCCGCTCTTTGACGACCCCAGCTCGAGCAACGGCCTCTCCAAGGTTGCCCACCACGCCATTGCCGGCATCTTGGCTCACGCCCCCGCCTTGGCCGCGCTCTCGAACCCAACGGTCAACTCCTACAAGCGCTTTGGTCCTGACACCTTGGCTCCATGGCTGATCGACTGGGGGCTCGACAACCGCAGCGCCATGGTCCGCATCCCACCCGAGCGCGGCACTGCCTCACGCCTGGAGTGCCGCCTTGGCGACGCAAGCGCAAACCCCTATCTGGCGATTGCAGGCCTGTTGGCCGCGGCGTACTTGGGTGTCAAGAACGAACTGGAGCCCCCAGCAGCACTTGAGGGCTACGGCTACGACACCACTAAGGCCGAAATGCTGCCCACAAGCCTGACGGCCGCTTTGGATGCCCTCGAGGCAGACACCGCGTTCGCCGAAGTTTTGGGTGACACGTTCGTGCGCACGTTCGTCGCCTACAAGCGCGATGAGATCGAGCGTTTCAACGCTTGGATCACCGATTGGGAATTCCACGAATACACCTACCACCTGTAAGGAAGTGAATAAACATGCCTCGCCACGAGCCAGTCGCACTCGAAGACGTTGACCTGTCTGATCTGGACGGTTTTGCCAATCTGCGCGGCTTTGCCCAGCTCGACACCTTGCGCGCCGAGGACCCGGTGCACTGGAACCCCGAAGCCGCACCCAACAGCGGCTTTTGGGCAGTGACCAAGTACGACGACATTTGGGAAGTTGACCGCGACCCGGAGACCTACACCTCCGAGGAGTTCGTCAACATCGAGGAAGTCGAGCCGGCTGACCGCGACGTACGCCGATCACTGTTGGAGACCGACGGCCCTCGGCACGCCTCTCTTCGGCGGCTGATCCAGCGCGAGTTCACCCCGCGCAATTTGCTGAAAAACTACGAGAACTTCCTGCGTGAACTAACGCGCAAGACCATCTCAGAAGCATTCGCCAAGGCTGAGGGCGGCACGATCGACTTCGTTGAGGAGATCTCTGCGGACTTCCCGATCAACGTGTTGGCTCGCTTGCTCGATGTGCCAGCAGAGGACACTCCTCAGCTGATCGCGTGGGGTAATGAGTTCGTCGGCAACACCGACCCCGATTTTGCCCGCGTGATGATGGGCTCGGAGGAGAGCGAGCAGTACAAGAACCTGCCGTTCCGCTCCCCCACCGTGCTCGACGTGTGGGCTTACGGCAACGCCCTGCGCAAGCAGCGTCTGGGTGGCGATGGCACCGACCTGATCTCGATCTTGGCCAACCGGATGCCCGATGACGGCACCCCGATGACCGAGCAAGACTTCAACATGTACTTCACCTTGCTGGTGATCGCGGGCAACGAAACCACCCGTCACGCCATCAGCAACGCGATGTTGGGTCTCATCGAGCAGCCCGAGCAGATGCGTCGACTCCAGGCCGACCCGTCGTTGATCCCAGGCGCGATCGAAGAGCTCCTGCGCTGGGCCTCACCGGTGTACCACTTCCGGCGTACGGCGACCAAGGACACCGTCTTGGGCGGCAAGGACATCAAGCAAGGCGACAAGGTCGTGATGTGGTTCGCCTCGGGTAACCGCGACGAGTCAATGTTTGCTGACCCCTACGCCATCGACGTCACCCGACCCAACGTTGATCACATGACGTTTGGCAAGGGCTCTCCGCACCTGTGCCTGGGCAACAACCTGGCGCGCATGGAGATCCGGTTGATGTTCGAAGAGCTGCTGCCAGTGCTCAAGAGCATTGAGGTCGATGGTGAGGTCAAGCGCGTGCGCTCAAACTTCGTCAACGGCATCAAGGCGTTCCCGGTGGCAATCAAGCCTGCCTAACGCAGACGTCATACGTTGTGGTAGCGATAAGCACCACAACGTATGACGCCAAGCTGGCACAGCCGCGCATACAAACGCCCCCCAGAAGCGTCTGGGGGGCGTTTGCGTTGATTGGTCTCTAGCGGGCCTCGTCGGCGACCAAACGGTCCATGATGCGGCGTACTTGCACCAAGGCGGCGTCGGCTGCCAGACCAACACCTTCGTCGTAACCGTCGGTGTCGATCATCGACTGCATTCCCTCAAGGATCGCCTTCACCCGTCGGTAGTAGGCATCGAAGATCGGGAACAACGTGCCTTGGGCAGCAGCTCCCAGCGCGAAGTTACGACTGACCGACCAGGTGTGACCGGTGATCCGGTCGCTGATCGGGGTGAGCGCGTGAGTGAAGATGAAGGTGCGCTCGGGATCGGCCTGCACTGTCCAGCGGTCAACCCACAGGCCTGGGGCGACGAACTCCCCCTCCTCCAGTTGGGCAAAGAGCCCATCTTCGGGCAGTCCCATCACCTGTGATTGCCACGAACCGACGTGGGCGGGCGCGAACTGGCGTGAGAACGCAACCGAAGTCTCGGTCACAGACACATCTAGGGGCGGCAGGTCGGTGCCGCTGAGGACGGGTGGCGCAATCGCTGCGTCAACTTGGGCCACATGGGAAATGTCGGCGAAGTTGTCCTGCAGCAAGCGCAGACCTGCGTTGGTCTCCCAGGAGGATCCGAAGGTGGCCCAGTTGGAGTCGCGCAGCCAGTCGGTGGCCGGTGGCCGACGCAAGGTGGCCGCGCCGGGCTCACCAGCCCACACCCACACGAAACTGCCGTCTTCACGCACCGGATAGCTGCGTACGGCGGCGCCAATAGGCACCTCTCGCTGCGTCGGCACGCTCACGCACCGACCATCAGGTGCATAGCGCCAACCGGTGACCGGAGCCACGATGTCATCGCCGTCGAGTCGACCATCAGAGAGGGCAACCGGGCGGTGCACACAGCGATCACCCAGGACAACCGCATCGCCGCGAGAGTCACGGTAGACAACGATGCGTCCGCCCGCGATCTGTCGAGCTAGCGGGGTGCGACCGACTTCGTGCGCGGTTGCCACGGCGTACCACGTGTTCAGCGGAGAATGCTTCATCGTCATCACGCATCCAACACAATGACAGGAGTTTTGGCTCGGGAAACACACACCATCATGCACTCGTTCGCCTCACGTTCGTCTTCGTCGAGCACCGAGTCGCGGTGGTCAACATCGCCCTCGATGACAATCTGCTCACACGTCCCGCAAATGCCCTCCAAGCAGGAGCCCAGCACGCTCACTCCGGCTGCACGCATCGCGTCAAAGGCGGTTTCACCGACGCCGACGGTGAGGGTTTTGCCGCTGCGCTGAAGCACCAAGTCAAACGGCTCATCATCGCCCTCAGCCTCACGCGGCTTCGCGGCAAAGCGCTCCAAATGCAAAGCAGCGCTTGGCCAGGTGCGGCACTTGTCTTCGACCGCTGCCAGCAAAGGCTCTGGACCGCAGGTGTAGACCAAGGTGTCTGCTTGCGGCTCACCCAAGATGGCTTCGAGGTCCAAGATGCCGTCGGTCTCTTGAGGAACGAGCACCACCTTGTCGCCGTACTTCTCTAGACGGTCGCGAAAGGCCATCGAAGCCAGCGAACGGCCGCCGTAGTAGAGCTGCCAATTCGCGCCGGTGGCTTCGGCTTCTTCGATCATCGGAAGCATCGGCGTGATGCCGATGCCGCCACCGATGAAGATGTAGTTGGGTGAGGCGACCAACGCGAAGTGGTTGCGCGGGCCGCGAATGCGGATCGTTTGACCTTCGGTGAGCGCGTGGACGGCTTTCGAGCCGCCACGAGTGTCAGGTGCGAGCAGGACGCCAACTTGGTAGCTGCCCTGCTCTGTGAGCGATCCGCACAAGGAATATTGGCGGGTGAGGTCATCGCCTAGGAGTAGGTCGATGTGGGCTCCGGGTGTCCACGTCGGAAGCGAGCCCGACGTGGGGGTCAGTGTCAAAGCGACAACATCGTCAGCCACGGTTTCGACCTTGCTGACTCTCACGTCGCTCTCGCGCTCACTGACCAGCGTCTGCTGTGTCATGGATCACCTTTCAGGCTTGTTTGGGTCCAAACGATAGGGGAGGATGGCCGCTGTGACCAGTAAGGAGCACCGATGCGCGCCCTAGTCATCCAACATGACCACGTTTCACCGCCCGGACCCATCGGTGATCGGCTTCGCCACCATGGCATCGACGTCGATCATCACGAGATCGTGCCTGCGGAGCGCTTCGCCACTCCTGGGGTCACCACCCAATTCCCGTCACTGGCAAACGATGACTTGGTGGTCATCATGGGCGCCCCATGGTCGGCGTACGACGTCGACCTCATCGGCTCCTGGCTGCTGCCCGAACTCGACCTCATCCGCGAGGCCGACGCTCGCGGCATCCCGATCTTGGGCATCTGTTTCGGCGGACAGCTCATCTCTGCTGCCTTAGGAGGATCGGTCGCTAGGGCCGAACGTCCAGAAATCGGCTGGGTCAGCATCGAGACCGACGACCCCTCCTGGGTGCCCGAGGGCCCCTGGTTCCAGTGGCACTTCGACTGCTGGACCATGCCGCCCGACGCTCGCGAAATCGCCCGCGATGAGGTCGCGTCTCAGGCTTATCTGTTGCGCCAACACCTCGCCGTGCAGTTTCACCCCGAACTCACCGTCGAAATGCTGGCGGGTTGGCTCGGCAACGGCGGCGATGTCGCGGCCGTCAAAGCCGGCTTCGACCCGGCGGTTTTGATGGAGGACACCATCGCCAACGAAGAGGCTGCTCGCCAGCGGGCCTACGACCTCGTTGATTCGTTTTTGGCCCACAACGGATTAGGTGAAAAGTCACAAGTAAACCTGTGACTTTGTCGCTTCACCGGGGAGATCCTCCCCGCAAAGCGACAAACATCCGGGCAAAGCACCGGCGTCAACTCGTGGCCCACTGGCGAATCTTCTCGATGCGAGCGCTCAGTTGAGCTGCTGATGCAACCGCTGCCGGCGGGCCACCTAGCTCTTTGCGCAACTTGGAGTGGGTCACCCCGTGGGCCTGACCGGTGCGATGGTGCCAAGCACCCACGAGCCCGTTGAGTTCACGACGCAAGATGGCGACCTGCTCGTGAGTAGTCACGGCCTCCTCGACTTCGACTCGAGGTGTCTTCTGGGCAGCCTTGGCGCGATCGGCTTGGCGTTGTTGCAACAAGGCTCGCACTTGGTCGGGCTCTAGCAGCCCGGGAATCCCAAGGAAGTCCATCTCCTCGTCCGAACCGACATGCACTTCACCCTCGTGGCCAAAGGCTGAGCCGTCGTACAAGACGTGATCGAAGGTCGCGTTGGAGCCCAGCGCCTCAAACGTCCCATCCTCCACCGCAGACTCAGCTGTGTTTGCGGCGGCAAGTAAGTCGTTCTCGGCCGCGAAGATGTCATCTTCGTTGTTGATGACGCGGCCCAACACGTGATCGCGTTCGCGCTCCAAGTCTGCCGCATGAGCCAACAAGATAGGCACCGACGGCACAAATACCGAGGCGGTCTCTCCACGACCGCGCGCTCGCACGAACCTGCCAACGGCTTGGGCAAAGAACAGAGGTGTCGAGGTTGAAGTTGCGTAAACACCCACGCAAAGACGAGGCACGTCGACACCCTCTGAGACCATCCGCACCGCGATCATCCACCGCTTGGTGCCCTCTGCGAAGGCAGCAATTTTGCGTGATGAACCCGCCTCATCGGAGAGTACGACGACCGGCGCCTCCCCCGCGATCTTGCGCAAGATGCCCGCATAGAGACGCGCGGATTCTTGATCAGTGGCGATGACTAGGCCACCCGCATCGGGCACGTGGCGACGTACCTCTGACAATCTGCGATCTGCCGCCTCGAGCACGGCGGGAACCCATGAGCCCGTCGGGTCGAGTGCGGTGCGCAGGGCCTGAGCGGCCAAGTCTTTGGTCAGCGGCTCGCCGAGTCGGGCATCAATCTCATCCCCTGCTCGGGTGCGCCACTGCATGGTGCCTGAGTAGGCCATGAACAAGACCGGCCTAACGACGTGATCGGCCAAGGCGTGCCCGTAGCCATAGACAAAATCGGCAACCGAGCGCGGCACGCCATCTTCGCCCGGGGCGTAGGTGACGAACGGGATCGGGTTGATGTCGGAGCGAAACGGGGTGCCCGTCAAGGCCAGTCGTCTGGTGGCTGGCTCGAACGCTTCGCGCACAGCCTCGCCCCACGACAACGCGTCGCCTGCGTGATGAATCTCGTCCAAGATCACCAAGGTCTTGAACCGGTCAACTCGCACTCGCAGCCCGTTTGGATTTGCGGCCACGCCGGCATAGGTAACAGCCGTGCCAACAAAGTCCTTGCTCGAGCGCCTTGATGAACCTGGGTCGAGTGGGATCCCCACGCGCTCGGCGGCCGCAGCCCACTGAACCTTGAGATGTTCAGTGGGTGCGACCACCAGCACGCGTTCAATAACTCGCCGCGACAGAAGTTCAGCCGCGACGGTCAACGCAAAGGTTGTCTTGCCAGCACCCGGGGTTGCCACCGCCAAGAAATCCCTGGGGTTTGACCCAAAGTACTGCCGCAGCGCGGCTGACTGCCACGCCCGCAACCGTTGCGCAGTCCCCCACGCTGCGCGGCCAGGCCACGCAGGTGAGAGATCTAGCTGAGGAGTGTCGCCGTTATCTGCAGACCTCACACCGCTGGGGCGCGGAAGTACGCCCAAGCACGAGTCATTCGATCGGTCTGACCCCACGTAAACATGTTCATGCACGCGTCAGGCGTGTAGTCCATGAAGTTGTGGATGGGGTCGAGCCCAGCGGCTGCGCAGGTGTCAGTGCCTTCAGTGCAGACGTAGTTGGGGCCTGCCTCGGCTGGCGTGTCAGCAACGAAGTCGTTGTCGACGTCGCAGCCGCCTTGGAAGGTGTGGTACAGCCCAAGCCAGTGGCCCACCTCGTGGGTCGCGGTGTCACCGAGGTTGAATTCGGCCATTGAGCCACCAGCGACAGAGTCAACGTTGATCGAGACGCCGTCCCACTTCTTGTGCTTCTTGTATTCCCAGGGGAACGCGGCCCAACCAAGAGTGCCGTCATTGGGCTTCACGAAGTACAGGTTCAGCGCGTTCTTGCCGCCCTTGCGCAACTTCTTGCGCATCTTCTTGTCAGCCTTCTTGTAAGGGTTGGCGTGGTAAGCCCGATCGCTCTTGTAGGTGCGCGTGCCCATCAAGGTGAAGTGGAAGTTGGCGTTCATGTTGGAAGCAGACTGCCCGCCGCTGTAGGCGTCGTTGAGCACCGTGATGGTGTCAGCAATCTGGGTTTCAGTGACAGCAGTGTCACCGGCGTGGGAGCCCACGATGATGTTGGCGTAGACCGGCACTTCGACGGGCCCGAGTCGGGCAACCTTGGCGGTCTTCAGTTGGCGATCCACCTCGAGGGCCACGGCCTTGGTGACTGGGCGCGTGTCGCGACCGTGGCGTCCGTGAGTGCCAGCGGCCTTAGCCGGGGTAAAGCACGATGGGCCAGCCACCGGTGCGGGTTGGGCGTTAGCAGCAGGTGCGGCTGAAATAAGAGCGCCCCCTGCCAGCAACAACGCTGTGAACATTGCTGATCTCTTCACTCGTCTTCTCCTGATTCGAAGTTTTCCCAGATTTCCTTGCACTCTGGGCATACCGGAAAACGATTGGGGTCTCGACTCGGCACCCAGACCTTGCCGCACAAAGCAACGACTGGTGTGCCGTTGACCATGGCTTCCATGATCTTGTCTTTGGGAGCGTAGTGAGCCAATCGCTCGTGATCCCCAGCGTCGGTCGGATAGGTCCGGGTTTCTTCGAGTACGTCGAGGCCCCCGGATGGCGTCAACTGAGTCACCGCAGGATCCTAGCTTGGTCAGAAGTGAGTCGGGGCAAAGTTAGGTGAATTCTAAGGATTAGGGAGCCGATGGATCGCGGAACGCGCTCCATGCGTCCTGCGCCCTGGCGACCTGGCCAGCGGTGAACTCGAACATGCACGAGTCGTTCGAGTAGTCCATGAAGTTGTGGATTGGGTCAGCGCCCGGGTCATCAGCGCAGGTGTCAGCGCCCTCGGGACAGCCAAAGCCCGGGTCAGCTTCTTGGGGCGTGTCAGCCACCATGTCGTTCTCGGCATCGCAACCAAACTCGAAGGTGTGGAACAGCCCCACCCAGTGGCCGACCTCGTGCACCAAGGTGTCGCCCAAGTTGTAGTTCTTAGTGTTGCCGCCCGGCACCGTGCCAGCGCCAATCGTGATGCCATCTCTGCGTGGGTGGACTTTGTAGTCCCATGGGAACGCTGAGGAACCCAAGGTGTCATCGCGTGGCCGGGTGAAATAGAGGTTCAGCGCATCTCGTCCACCACGGTGAAGCGCGCGCCGCATCCGAATGTCAGCAGCCGAGTCGGGCACGGCGTGGAACCAGCGGTCACGCTTCTTGAAGCGAATGTCGACGAGGTTGAAATGCAAGCCAACAGCGTGGTTCGTCGCCGACTGGCCACCTGCGAACGCTTCGTTGAGAATCGCGATCGACTCTTGGATCTCGGCAATGCTGACCCGCTCACGTGAGTGCCCACGACGGTCTCGCACGTGGCGACCCTTGATGATGTTGGCGTAGACCGGCACCTCAACGGTGCTGGGCACGCGTCCAGAGCCAAAGACTGCCTTGCGCTTCGCGGCATCGACATGACGTTGAGCTCTGGCGACCATGGCCTTCGTGGCCACGAGGGTGTCTCGTGGCCTCTGGGCATCGCCGACGTTGGTGGGAGTGAAGCAACTCGGCCCCGCGACAGGCGCCGGTTGGGCTGACGCGGCAGTTGCCGTGCTCGAGAGCACACCGAACGCCACCATCAATGCCGTCAACAATGCAGAACGCTTCACTTGGTTCCCCTTGGCCATGCGTGATTTGTCCGCACATCTTCTCATGGCTCGCCCCCCCTCACCACGAGTAGTTCTTAGGCGATTCGAGCGCCCCCGTCGACGTACAACGTCTGACCAGTGATGTAGCTGGCCTCATCGCTGCACAAGAACGCTGCCGCGGCCGCAATGTCGGCTGGGGCGCCAATGCGACGCACCGGGTTGGCTTGGGCGTTGAGGGCGCGGAACTCGTCCACATCCATGCCTAAGCGGCGGGCGGTGTCGTCAGTCATTTCGGTAGCGATGAACCCTGGGGCGATCGCATTCACGTTGATGCCAAACGGGCCCAGCTCCATGGCCAAGGTCTTAGTGAAGCCCTGCACACCCGCCTTGGCAGCGGAGTAGTTGGCCTGGCCACGATTGCCACGGGCGCTGGTCGAACTCAAGTTAAGGACCTTGCCGTACTTCTGGCCCACGAACGTCTTTTGGGCTGCACGCGTCATCAAGAATGCCCCCTTCAGGTGCACCCCCATCACCGAGTCCCAATCTTGCTCGGTCATCTTGAACAGCAAGTTGTCACGGGTGATGCCGGCGTTATTGACCAAGACGTGCCATCCACCAAGTTCGGCGACGATGCGCGCGGCAGCCTTGTCAACCGACTCAGCGTCGGTCACGTTGCAGCCAATGCCGATCGCTTTGCCTGCGCCCAAGCCCTCAGCGGTCTGCTGCGCAGATGCCTCGTCGAGGTCGAGGATGGCGACATGAGCGCCTTCATCGGCGAATCGCTTTGCGGTGCCCGCACCGATACCTCGGGCTGCTCCGGTCACCACGACAACGCGTCCGTCGTACCTATTCATTGAGAGGTTCCTCCTGGGTAGTCCTTGACCCTCACTCTAGAGCGGCCCTCAGACGCCGGGCATAGCTGGTCGCCTCGTCGGCGTCGACGTACTTCGTGCGCGGCCAGAAGAAGCCGCGCAGTCCGTCACCCTTGGTCCGTGGCACGACATGGCAGTGCAGGTGTGGCACCGATTGCGAGACCGTGTTGTTGATCGCAACGAAAGTGCCGCCCGCATCCAGGCCCGACGTAACCGCGCGGCACAAACGCTGTTGGAGCGCCACGAACGCGGCTTGCAAGTCCACAGGGAGATCAGGGAGCGTCTCGATGTGTTGACGGGGAATCAACAACACATGCCCCTTGAACACTGGGCGGACGTCAAGGAACCCCACAAAGTCATCGTCCTCATGCACGAGGTACGACGAGGCCTCCCCTGCAGCGATTGAGCAAAACAAGCAGTCCATGTCAGGCAACCTACGCGGCCTGTCGCGCGTCATGCGTGCATGAGGTCAGGGATAGTTGAACGCATGCGACGAGTGCTTACCCTCATCACCGGTGCTGCCCTAGCGGTCTCGGGGTCCGCTGTGGCCCTCTCCGGTTGCGCCGACAAGAGCGCTACCCCCGAGCCGACCCCGTCGAAGTCGACCTCGACCGCGCCAACACCGAGCGACACCGCCAAACCGACCGCAGATCCCACTGGTCCTGCCTTTGTTTCGGGGAAGTCGAGCGGCGAAGGCGGCGAACTTGGCGCAACCCATGTCACCAACATCCGCAGCGCCACCCACTCCGGCTTCGACCGCTTGGTGGTCGACTTCGACGGACCGGTGCCCTCCTGGCAAGCCGACTACGCGACCTCGTTCGTGTACGACGGCTCAGGCGAGCCTGTGCCGATCAAAGGCAACGCGGGCCTCCAGGTGACGATCCAAGCCACTGGGTACGACGAAAGCTCCAACCCCGTCTACACCGGCCCGCAACTCCAGCGCCCCCAGTTCCCCACCTTGCGCGCATGGGCTGTGACCGGGGATTTCGAAGGTCAGTTCGGCATCGGATTGGCGTTGAACTCCACCGCGCCGTACCGAGTCTTTGCCGTGGAGAGCCCCTCCAGGTTGATCATCGACGTCAAACGCTGACGGGTGAAAAGTCACAAGTAAACCTGTGACTTTGGCGCTTTGCGGGGAGGATCTC
>CALMMO010000209.1 GCA_937868455.1 uncultured Marmoricola sp. | reverse complement strand
GCGCTTTGCGGGGGAGATCTCCCGGGCAAAGCGCCAAAGTCACAAGTAAACCTGTGACTTTTACACCCGCAAAAAGTCAGCTCGTCGCCAGCGCACTGAGCACAGAAGAACACCAGTTAGAAGCCCGCTGATCCAGATCAGCGACCTCTCCATGCACCTCGCAGGTGAGCACGGTGTCCCCGACTAGGCCTGCGAGCCGTACTCCAGCTCCGCCGTCAACTCGACACGTCCAGCGTGCAGACGGGGATCCAAAGGTGTCGCCCTCAGCTTGCTCGCATCCCTTGGGCGTGTGAGCCAGTGCTTCCTCGGCTTCAGCAGAGTCCATGGCGCGAGCGAACACCCACGCAGAGGCCAACGCGTTGCCGTTGGTCCATCGGCAACCGAACTCTTGGCTGACTTCTTGATCTTCGCCAATGTCGAGGCGCCCACCGTTGGTCCATGAGAGCAAGGTGGCGGGGCTGCCTGCTGCGGCCTTGATCGCCGAGGGCGTCACCAGTTTGCAGAAATCGCCCCGCGCCAACGTCATGGTCGCGGTGTCAACCGAAGCTAGCGGGGTCGGCTTTGTAGATGTTGGTGAGTCGACAGAATTGCCACACCCGAGCAGGGTGAGGCTCACAGCCAAGATTGCAGCCAGCGACAAACGCACCCCAACACCCTAGGCGAAACACCCACAAGCCCTGCGCGGTCCCTTGGGGCTCACCGCCTAGACTCAACACGGCTCGTCGGACGTGAGCACGCGTGCACTTCCCATCCCCGACCCGGCGAGAACTACCCCGTGATCCGATTTGAGAATGTCACCGCGACCTACCCAGGTCAGACAAAGTCCGCGCTCGAACAAGTCAGCATTGACATTGAGAAGGGCGAATTCGTCTTCCTCGTGGGTGCCTCTGGTTCTGGCAAGTCAACCTTCTTGCGCATGGTTTTGCGTGAGGCGCGACCCACCTCAGGCAAGGTGTACGTCGCGGGCAAGGAGATCAATCGACTTGCCAGCTGGAAGGTGCCAGCGCTGCGCCGCCAAATCGGCACGGTCTTCCAAGACTTCCGACTCTTGCCCAACAAGACGGTCGCAGAAAACGTCGGCTTTGCCCTTCAAGTGATCGGCAAACCTCGCGCACACATCCGCAAGGTCGTACCCGAAACTCTGGAGTTGGTGGGCCTTGATGGCATGGGTGCGCGGATGCCCGATGAACTCTCTGGCGGCGAGCAACAGCGCGTCGCCGTGGCGCGGGCGTTCGTGAACCGGCCGATGATCTTGATCGCCGACGAACCCACCGGCAACCTCGACCCAACGACGTCACTGGGCATCATGAACCTGCTTGATCGAATCAACAGCACGGGCACCACCGTCGTGATGGCCACACATGACGTGAGCATCGTTGACCAGATGCGCAAGCGTGTCATCGAACTCGTGGGCGGGCACGTGGTGCGTGACCAATCCGAAGGCGTCTACCGCAGCCACGGGGGAGGGCGTCACTGATGCAACTTCGCTATGTCTTCTCCGAAGCCCGCACGGGCTTTCGACGCAACTTGTCGATGACGATCGCCTTGATCGTCACCATCTTCGTCAGCTTGACTTTGGTCGGTGTCGGCCTGCTCTTGCAGGCCCAAGCCACAAAGGCTGAGAACTATTGGGGCAACAAACTCCAGATCACCGTCTTCTTGTGCACCGCCAACTCTCGCTCTCCGCAATGCACCAACGGCGCGGCCGATGAGGCGCAGAAGCAGGGCATCCAAGATGTCTTGACCTCACATCCAGAAGTCGCTTCCTACCGGTTCCAGACCAAGCAAGAGGCCTACGACATTTGGCGTCGGGTCTACATCGGCAAGGACAAGTCAGAGCAGCAGGTGCTGTCCACAGTTACCGTCGAAGACATGCCTGAGTCATATTGGGTGACGCTCAAAGACCCGCAGAAATACCAAGGTGTCGAGGCGGCTGTGAGCGGAATGGACGGGGTCAATAACGTCCAAGACTTGCGAGCCGTGCTCAAGCCGATTTATGAGTTCATCAACGGAATGAAGATCGGTGCCCTGGGTGTGGCTGCGTTCTTGCTGCTCGCCGCCGTGCTCCAAGTCGCCAACACCATCCGGCTTGCTGCATTTGCCCGACGGCGCGAGATCGGCATTATGAGGTTGGTTGGGGCCAGCACGCTCTACATCCAACTGCCGTTCGTCATGGAGACCTTGGTTGCAGCCGTGATCGGCGTGGTGCTGGCTGCCCTTGCGATCAGTGCGTTGATGTTCTTCAAGGTGTACGGCGGCTACTTCGGTCTACCGCCCGGCCTTCGTTCCTCTCCCATTGTTGAGTGGATCGATTGGTGGGACGCGGCTCGTGCAATTGGAGGGATCGCGATCTTGGGCGTCGTACTCACCGTGATTCCGACACTCGTAATGACGCGGAAATACCTCAAAGTCTGAGCTTGATCCGTTAGCGTTGCGGGGTCGTTCAACTTCCCCCTTGCGAACGAAGGCTTAGACACGTGTCACTTCCCCGACGCGCCCATGCGCTCGCGGCAGCCCTAGTGCTGTGCGCGATGGTGTTGGCGCCTGCCCACGCCCAAGACAAACTCAAAGACAAGAAGAACCGCATTGAGTTGGGCATCAAGCATGCCCAGGCGCATTTAGATGAGTCATCAAAGGCCGCTGCGCTTGCCTACAAGCAACTGAGCGCGGCCACGGCTTCGTTGGCGGCTGCGAAATCTGACTTGGCAGCGTCGACCACTGCGGTTGCCAAAGCCAAAGTGATCGACGCGCGGTTGAAAATCGAACTCATCCACGCCCAGGCCGACTTCGACCGTGCGCACGCCGACCTCGTCGTAGCTCGCGCCAAAGTGAAAGAACAAGACCGAGCCGTTGGCGAATTGGTGGCTACTCAGGCTCAGAGCGCATCACCTCAGTTGCTGCGCTTGGTGGCGCTGTTTAGCACTACCTCGGTCGCCGACACCGCCACCTCGATGCAGGTCAGCGGCAACTTCGCCGATCGTCAATTAGGGGTCCTTGATGGGCTCACCGCTGCCAAGACAGCCGTAAAGATCATCGAAGTCAAGCAACGTACGGCGCGCAACGCCATCGCAGCCAAAAAGCGTGAGGCAGCTCGAAACCTGGCTCGCCAACGCGCGGCCGAGCGAGCAGCGCAAGCCGCCAAAGCCAAAGTGATCGCGCTGGTGCGCACCCGAGAGGCTGCACGTGCTGCGTCGCTGAGAGCCAAACGCGCTGACATGGTCAAACTGGCCGCCCTCAAACGTGAAAACGCCCGCATCGCGGCGCTGCTGCAACATCGCGCTGATCAACACCCCGGCAAGGGCTACACCGGCAGCCAAAACGGCTTCCTGCTGCGGCCAGTGGACGGGGCGGTGACTTCGCCGTACGGCTGGCGCAAGCACCCGATCTATGGCTATTGGGGCCTGCACGACGGCGTCGACCTGCAAGCCCCATGCGGCACCCCCTTGCGCGCATCAGCCGATGGCACCGTGATTTCGAGGTACTACCAAAGCGCGTGGGGCAACCGCTTGATCCTTGATGTGGGCAACGTCAACGGAAAAGGCGTTGCGGTGATTTACAACCACCTCTCTCGCTATAACGTGAGCAGCGGAGCCCACGTGCAGCGCGGAGATGTGATCGGCTACGCCGGCACCACCGGTTGGTCTACGGGCTGCCACCTTCACTTCACGGTGATGGCTGATGGCCATGCCGTTGACCCCATGCCCTGGTTTTAGTCCCCTCGCGAACGAGGGGAAAAGTCACAAGTAAACCTGTGACTTTGTCGCTTTGCGGGGAGGATCTTCCCCGCAAAGCGCACAACATCCCGGTGAAGCAACCGCGCGCGGGGCAAGGGATTCGAACTCCCTCAGAGGGCTGCTGACCCCTAATCCAGATGCCGGGGCAGCCAAACAGATGAGAGACTTCCTCCTATGCCCAAGGAGACCGGTCAGAAGATGATCGCGCAGAACAAGAAAGCGCGGCACGACTTCCACATCGAAGAGACCTTCGAGGCTGGTCTGGTTTTGGTTGGCACTGAGGTGAAGTCACTTCGGGCGGGTCGTGCTTCGCTGGTCGATGGCTTTGGTGAGATCGATGGGCATGAGGCGTGGCTGATGGGCGTCCACATCCCCGAGTACGCCCAGGGCACCTGGACAAATCACGCCGCCAGACGCAAACGCAAACTGCTCTTGAACCGCATCGAGATTGCCAAGATCGAGCGCAAAGTGGCCGAACGTGGCTACACGATCGTGCCGCTGTCGATGTATTTCAAAGACGGTCGGGCCAAAGTCGAGATCGCTCTTGCGCGAGGCAAGAAGACCTGGGACAAGCGCCACGCTCTAGCTGAGCGGCAGGCAGACCGGGAGAAGCAAGTGGCTCTGGGACGCAGGTTGAAGGGCTTCACCGACTAGTTCGAACCTCTGGCTGCCCCTTCACATTGCCTCCTACCTGTGTTCGACTTAGACATTGCCCCGCTTACTCGAACGGAGATTCTTGTGAAGAATCGACTTATCGCCGCAATTGTGACGCTGTTTGCCCTCGTGGCCAGCCTGATTGGCGCCTCAACATCGGCCACGGCAAGCACGGGTGGCACCCCTGATGCCGAACTGCACCCCAATGTGGCGTTGCTGGTCTTCTACACAGCTGAAGGCCGTTTCCGTTGCAGCGGCACTCTGGTGAGCCCAACCGTCGTACTCACCGCCGCTCACTGCACTGACGGCACCCTCGGTCGCACTGCGGTCACCTTCCGCTCAGTTATTGCTGAGCAGCCGCCCTCAGGTCTGCCAGTGGCTGCGGACAAGGCCGCTGGCTACACCCAAACAGAGCTTGAGACCGCCGGCTACTACTCAGGTACGGCGTACACACACCCGCAGTACTCCGACTTCACCGACATGAGCAACTGGAACGACGTGGGCGTCGTGGTGCTAGATCAGACGGTGGCCGATGTCACGCCGGCAAACATTGCTGCGCTGAAGACTCTCAACACCGTGCCTCGTGCGAAGTTGGCACACACCCTCTTCACTGCAGTCGGCTACGGCACCGAGGTCCGCAAGCCTGACTCAGGCCCCCAAAAGCCCCAGCCGATGAGCTACCCATTGATTCGTCGGTACGTCGACATGCCTGGTCAGAAACTGACCCCTCAGATCCTGCAAACCAATGGCAACCCCAACGACCCCCGTGGCACCGGCGGCACCTGCTTTGGTGACTCTGGCGGCCCGGTGTTCTTCAAGGGCAACGTCGTTGCGGTGACGAGCTACGGCTACACCGACAACTGCCGCTACCTCGGTGGCTACCAGCGCGTCGACATTGCCGCTGCCCAGAACTGGTTGGCCACCTTCGGTCTCTAGTCTCTGCTTCTTCGCCGACCGCGTCGTCCCTTGGAATTGGGGCGACGCGGTTGGTGTTTGGCACCTAGACTGTTCAACAACAACTCAAGAGGGGCTGATCGGTTTCGACTTGGGACGTACGTCTCAGGGGAAGCGGGTCGAGAAGCCAGCGTT
>CALMMO010000208.1 GCA_937868455.1 uncultured Marmoricola sp. | reverse complement strand
CTGCAACTGGCTGGTGTGCCGGGCACTGATGACCACCTTGGCTCCTGCTTCAGCCAAAGCGATGGCTGTCGCCGCCCCGATGCCTCGCCCAGCGCCGGTCACGATGGCGACCTGCCCGTCAACTTTGAACCGATCCAGAATCATGGCGAAACTGTAACGTGTTCTATTTTCGGGGAGAAGGGCAATGTGTCGGCAATCGGCACCGCGCACTTCGATCCGTCGCCGTTCTTCTCGTGGCACCCTGAGCCCATGGCATATCTGGATCACGTCGTCATCGCCGTACCTGACCTCGAAGCGGCCAAACAGGCCTGGGCCGACCACGGCCTGCCCACCTCAACCGGCGGCAGGCATCCCGGTGGCACCTACAACGCGCTCGTGCGCAGCGCCGAGGCGGCGTACGTCGAACTCATCGCCGCCGAACCCGACGCCACCTCCCCTTGGGCCGACCGGGTGCGAGGCACTAATGGCCCGATGGCCTGGGCACTTGGGGTCAGCGACATCGATGCTGCCCACCAGGCGCTGCGGGAGGCCGGACACTTTGTCGGCGACATCCTCGAGGGCTCACGCACTACCCCCGAAGGCAACCAACTGCAGTGGCGCACCTGCGATCTCGGGCCTTATCCGATGCACCCGCATTGGCCGTTTCTGATCCAGTGGGTCGTGGGGATGCCACCGGGCCCAGCCGATGGCCCGACCCTGCGAGGCGTCACCATCGAGGTGCCAGAACCCGATCGCGTCCAGGCGGCACTCGACACCTTGGGTATCGACGGCGGTGTCTCCATCACGGTGATCTCAGGGTCTGCCGGGCCTGCCAAACTCAGCTTCGCAACTGACCCGGCCGACGAGTTCACCGTCTCCGGCACCCGCATTGCCCGAACCGGTTCGCAGCCACCGGCCTGAGCGCCATATACTCACCAATCGCGCCGCGAGGCGCACGCCGCCTTAGCTCAGTCGGTAGAGCAATTCACTCGTAATGAATAGGTCATCGGTTCGATTCCGATAGGCGGCCCCAACTCCACTCCCCGCTTGGTGCGCGTAGGCGGCCTTCTTCGACAAGACGTCATACGAAACGAGCCTCATGACGACCACTTCGTATGACGTCCTGCGCGGTGTCTTATCTGAGCTCAGTGGGACGCGAGTGCCTCTTCGGCGCGATGACAAGCGACCTCTCGGCCAGCCACGGATCGAAGAGTCGGCTTGGTTTGACACTGGTCCACAGCGAGTGAGCAGCGGTCGAAGTAGGGGCACCCGTTCAGGGTGGAGTGGACGTTTGCAGCGCGACGGGCAATCGGCGGGCGCGTCACCCCAAGTTCCGGCACAGCCGCCCGCAGCGCTTGGGTGTAGGGATGAACCGGGCGTTCAAGCAGATCTCGGGTGCGCCCCCGCTCCATCACCTCACCGCGGTAGAGCACCACAGACTGCTCACAGAGCCGATCGACCACAGCGAGGTTGTGAGAGATGAGGACATAAGCCAGTCCTCGTTGCTCGCGAAGTCGCTCAATGAGTTGCAGGACGCGCTCTTGCACGGTCACATCAAGTGCCGAAGTCGGCTCATCCAACACCAACATGCGCGGCTCCAGCGCAAGCGCCCGAGCAATCACGACACGTTGTCTCTGACCACCTGAAAGTTGGTGTGGGTACCGATCGATCACGTCGGCCGGCAGGCCTACCTCGTCAAGTAGGGCAGCAACCTGAGCTCGCCGCTTCGCGCGAGGGATGGTGCCGTGGATTGCGAACGGTTCAGACACACTCGCCAGCACCGACATCCGCGGGTCCAGCGCTCCGTCGCCATCTTGGAACACCAGTTGTGCGTCGCGGCGATACTTCAACAACGCCTTACCCGAAGCGCGCTGCACATCGGTGCCATCAAAGACCACCGAGCCAGCGAGGACCGGATGAAGTCGTACCAGTGCCCGAGCCAGCGTGGTCTTGCCAGACCCCGACTCGCCAATCACGCCGAGCCCAAACGGGCCAGCCGCCACCCGCAGATCAACGTCTTTGACTACCTCGGTCTGCCCGAATGCCAATCGGAGCCCCTTGACGAGAAGCAGATCACTCACGGTTCCCAGCTCCAATCCTGGGCACAGCGTCAATCAGCGCGCGGGTGTAATCGCTGGCGGGATCGGCCAGGATCTGGCCCACCTTGCCCTGCTCAACCACCGTCCCATCACGCATCACGATCGCTTCATCAGCCAATTCTGAGATCAGCGCAAGATCGTGGGAGATGAACAACAACGACGTGTTGTGGCGCCGACGCAAACCTTGAAGCACCTCAATAACTTCTGCCTGCACGGTGACGTCTAGGGCGCTAGTTGGCTCATCGGCGATCAGCACCTCCACCTGCAGTGCCGCCACCAGCGCGATAGCGAACCGTTGCGCCTGGCCACCGGACACCTGATGCGGATAGCGGTTCAGAATTTGAGGCTCCAGCAACACCTCGTCCAAAGCCTTTTCCATCAGACCCTGATGCTGCGAACGCGCGACGCCATGCAGCTTCAGGGTGCGACTGAAGAGGGTACCCAGTCGAAGTGTGGGGTTAAGGGCGGAGCGAGGGCTCTGCATGATCATCGCTATACGACGACCTCTGACTTGGCGCCACTCTCGCTGAGATATCGAGGTCAGGTCGATGCCAGCAAGACTCGCTGAACCAGTGACCTTCCCGCCGGCGTAGTGAGTCAGGCCCATCAAAGCCAATGCGGTCTGCGACTTCCCTGACCCGCTCTCACCGGCAATGCCGATGACCTGACCTGGTTCGAGGCAGAGATGGGGCAGGTGCGCAACCGTTCGGTCGCCGTACGACACCCGCAGGTCGTCGACTCGCAGCGTCATCGGTTGCCTCGCTTGGGATCGAGGGCACCTTGGAGCCCATCACCGATGAAGTTGCTAGCCACTGCGGTGACCATGATGGCAAGGCCCGGGAACGTGATGACCCACCAGGCCGTCGTTGATAACGGTTGCCCTTGGGCGACCATCAGGCCCCATTCGGGCACAGGATCTTGGGCGCCTAGTCCGAGGTACGACATGGTCGCGGCAGTCAAGATGATCCCAGCCGCGTCTAAAGACATCTGGACAGCAACCGCAGTGGACGCATTGGGCAAGACGTGCCGAACTAACTGTCTGGTCCTGCTCGCTCCCAACACTCGCGCAGCATCGGAGTAACCCTCTCGCCGGATGGAGATTGCCTGGGCACGGGCCAGTCGGGCATACCAAGGCCACCAGGTGAATGCGATCGCCAAGGCGGCGTGAAGGGCGCTCGGGCTGAGCACGGAACTCAAAGCAACTGCGAGCAAGAGCGCAGGAAAGGCCAAGAAGACGTCGGTGATCCGCATCAAGATGGTGTCGACCCAGCCTCCAAGGAATCCCGCCGCCAAGCCGATGGCGAGTCCGACCACAGAAGCCGCCGCTAAGACGAGTACGACGATGCCTAATGACACCCGGGCTCCAAACAGCACCCTCGTGAATATGTCGCGACCAACCTGGTCGGTGCCAAACCAGTGGGCACCGCTGGGCGAGAGCAACGCTGCCTCAGGGTGCACGGCGTTGGCCGCATCGCCTGGATAAGGCGAGAGCCAAGGCGCCAAGATCGCGGCCAACACGATCAACGCCATTAACCCCACCCCAATGGAGAGAAGGGGGAATCTTCGAGCCGCCGCCCATCCAGGCCAGATCCCCGACCTGCGCCTTGGCATGGCATCTGAGTCGACCACGGCGACACCCTCACTCACGATCGCACCCGCGGATCGATCATCGCTTGGACTAGGTCGACAACGAGATTGAGCAGCAAATAGATCAACGCCACTACGAGCGTGACTCCCAAAATCGCCGGCACATCAACGGTCTCGATCGACTTCATGGCGTAAGAACCCAGACCGGGCAGGTTGAAAATTGACTCCACAATGAATGAGTTCGTCAACGCGTAGGCGAACGCCAAAGCAAGCAGCGACACCACCGGATTGAGTGAGGGACGCAAGGCAAACCGCCCCAGCACACTGCGTTCGGGGAATCCCAAAGCCCGCACCATGCGCACATGCTCCTCCCCCAGATTGTCGAGCAGCGCACCGCGAGTCACCATCGCCACTGCGCCCGTGGGATAGGCAGCCAAGGCCGTGACTGGCAGCACCAAATAGCGCAGGCAACTACGAAAGACTGGCCAATTGCCAGTCAGGAAGGAGTCGACAACGGGCACGCCAATC
>CALMMO010000207.1 GCA_937868455.1 uncultured Marmoricola sp. | reverse complement strand
GCGGCTCCCCAACCAGGGGCCACGGGCGCTGATTCGACCTCATTGCCGGGCGAATGACTGGGCGAGCCAGGTGGAACTGGCGCCGACTGGTTGGGTGTGTCCGGTGTCATGGGTTCATCTCCCGAGCTCGATTTGTTCTCTGGGGTGTGCTCTGTCAGACTAGTCAGGTTGCTCCGGCGGGATTGCCGGGGTGCGGCATATTGACTATTGAACAGGCTCTCCACGGATCACTTGTGATCTATGCGTGTTTTGGTCGCGTGTTCGCACCGCACCAGGAGATCCCGTTCAACCCGACCCGTGTCGGGTGCCGACTGCCAACAACGACGCAAACAGTGTCGTGCGTGTGCGCCAAATAGGGCGACACGCCCGACCTCGGGGGTCGGAGTAGGCAGGCTGCAGGAGCAACAGCAAGGCTGGAAAAAGAGACAAGGACTAGGACGATTATGGCCGGACAGAAAATCCGCATTCGTCTGAAGGCGTACGACCACGAAGTGATCGACACCTCGGCGCGCAAGATCGTTGACACCGTGACTTCTACCGGTGCCAAGGTGGCAGGCCCAGTGCCGCTGCCTACCGAAAAAAATGTGTTCTGTGTGATCCGCTCGCCGCATAAATATAAAGATTCACGTGAGCACTTTGAGATGCGCACCCACAAGCGACTGATTGACATCATCGACCCTACGCCCAAGACGGTTGACTCGCTCATGCGACTCGACCTGCCTGCTGGCGTCGACATCGAAATTAAGCTCTGAGGATCGAACAATGAGCACTTTTGAACGCACTGTGAAGGGCCTGCTGGGCACCAAGCTCGGCATGACCCAGCTGTGGGACGAGAACAACAAGATCGTTCCCGTGACTGTCATTGCAGCCGACTCCAACGTCATCACCCAGGTGAAGACCTCCGACTCCTCCAACGGCTACAACGCTGTTCAGGTCGGCTACGGCGAAGTTGATGGCAAGAAGGTCACCAAGCCGGAGAAGGGCCACTTCGAGAAGGCTGGGGTCACCCCGCGCCGTCACGTTGTTGAGATCCGGACCGTCGACGCATCGTCGTACTCCGCCGGACAGGAACTGTCGGCTGACATGTTCGCTGCCGGTGAAGAGGTCGACGTCACCGCTACCAGCAAGGGCAAGGGATTCGCCGGCACCATGAAGCGTCACGGCTTCCATGGTGTGAGCGCATCTCACGGTGCCCACCGAAACCACCGCAAGCCCGGTTCGATCGGCGCCTGTGCAACTCCCGGTCGTGTCTTCAAGGGCACGCGCATGTCCGGTCGCATGGGTCACGCCACCGTCACCACTCAGAACCTCACCGTCCACGCTGTGGACGCCGAAAAGGGTCTGATCCTGCTCAAGGGTGCTGTTCCTGGCCCCAAGGGTGGCCTGGTGCTGGTGCGCTCCGCCGCGAAGAAGACCCAGGAGGCCTGAGTTCAATGGCTACCAAAACCCTCAAGGTTGATCTCCCTGCCGAGATCTTCGACGTTGAGACCAACATCCCGCTGATCCACCAGGTTGTGGTTGCTCAGCAGGCTGCGGCTCGACAGGGCACCCACTCCACCAAGACCCGCGGCGAAGTCCGCGGTGGTGGCAAGAAGCCCTACAAGCAGAAGGGCACCGGTCGCGCCCGTCAGGGATCGACTCGCGCACCTCAGTTCACCGGTGGTGGCGTGGTGCATGGTCCTCAGCCCCGCAGCTACGACCAGCGCACCCCCAAGAAGATGAAGGCTGCTGCTTTGCGCGGCGCCCTGTCTGACCGGGCCCGTGGCGGTCGTATCCACGTTGTCGACTCGCTGATCGGTGGCGAGACTCCTTCGACGAAGTCGGCACTGGCTGCCTTGGCCGGTCTGACCGAGCGCACCCGCGTGCTGGTCGTCCTTGAGCGCGACGACGTGCTGACCTGGTTGTCACTGCGCAACGCCTCGGCGGTGCACATCTTGGCTGTTGACCAGCTCAACACTTACGACGTGCTGCTCAGCGACGACATCGTCTTCACCAAGGGCGCCTACGACACCTTCGTGACTGGCGCTCAGGCTGCTGCCCCCAAGTTCAACAAGGTGGTTGAAGCCAAGGGCGAAGACAAGCCAGCCAAGAAGGCTGCTAAGTCCGCCGAAACCCACGTTGGTTCCGAAGAGCCGGTTGCCTTCGTCGGCACCGACGACGTCGAAGCTGACGAGTTCGCTGGCTCCGCCAAGCCCCTTGCCGACGGCGCTGCTCCTGCTGGCTATGACGTCAAGGGCAACAAAGACTCCATGAAGTACCACGAGCCAGGCGGCCGCTGGTACGACGCCACTGTCGCCGAGGTCTGGTTCAAGACTGCTGCCGACGCCGAAGCTGCTGGCTTCGTCAAGGCTGGCGCCCGTGCGAAGAAGGGTGAGAACTGATGAGCACGTTGCACAAGGATCACCGCGATGTGTTGATCGCACCGATCGTGAGCGAGAAGAGCTACGGCCTTCTCGACAACAACAAGTACACCTTCTTGGTGCGCACTGACGCCAATAAGACCGAGATAAAGATCGCGGTCGAAAAGATCTTCGGCGTCAAGGTCACCTCGGTGAACACCATGAACCGTCAGGGCAAGGTGCGTCGTACTCGCGTTGGGCTTGGCCGTCGCGCCAACACCAAGCGCGCCATCGTCAGCCTGGCTGAGGGTCACCGCATCGACATCTTCGGCCCGGTCGGCTGATCGGGAAGACGAGGTAACTAGACATGGCTATTCGTAAATACAAGCCGACTACCCCGGGCCGTCGTGGCTCATCCGTAGCCGACTTCGCCGAAATCACCCGGACCACGCCGGAGAAGTCACTGGTCAGGCCCCTGCCTAAAAAGGGTGGGCGCAACAACCAGGGCCGGATCACCACCCGTCACCAAGGTGGCGGCCACAAGCGTGCCTACCGTCTGATCGACTTCCGTCGCTACGACAAGGACGGCGTGCCGGCCAAGGTCGCTCACATTGAGTACGACCCCAACCGCACCGCCCGCATTGCGTTGCTGCACTACGCCGACGGCGAGAAGCGCTACATCATCGCTCCCGAAGGCATCGAGCAGGGCACCCCGATTGAGGCCGGCGTTGGCGCCGACATCAAGCCGGGCAACAACTTGCCGCTGCGCAACATCCCGGTCGGTACCACGGTGCACTGCATCGAGCTTCGTCCCGGTGGCGGCGCCAAGATCGCTCGTTCGGCCGGCAACTCCGCGCAGCTGGTCGCCAAGGAAGGCTCACGCGCTCAGTTGCGTATGCCTTCAGGCGAAATGCGCTACGTCGACGTTCGCTGCCGCGCCACCGTTGGTGTCGTTGGCAACGCCGAACAATCAAACATCAACTGGGGTAAGGCCGGCCGCATGCGCTGGAAGGGCAAGCGCCCGACCGTTCGTGGTGTCGTGATGAACCCGGTTGACCACCCGCACGGTGGTGGTGAAGGCAAGACCTCGGGTGGTCGTCACCCAGTGTCCCCGTGGGGCAAGCCGGAGGGTCGCACGCGCAAGCGCAAGGCCTCCGATGCCCTTATCGTCCGTCGCCGCAAGACCGGCAAGAAGCGCTGATTAGGGAAGTAGAAGAAGATGCCTCGCAGCCTTAAGAAGGGCCCCTTCGTGGATGGCCACCTGATGAAAAAGGTAGACGTCCAGAACGAGAAGGGCACCCACAACGTCATCAAGACGTGGTCGCGCCGTTCGATGATCGTTCCCGCGATGATCGGCCACACCCTCGCCGTACACGACGGGCGCAAGCACGTGCCGGTGTTCGTGACCGACTCCATGGTTGGCCACAAGCTCGGTGAGTTCGCCCCGACGCGCACCTACAAGGGTCACGTCAAGGAAGACCGGAAGAGCCGCCGCCGCTGAGGCGCCGCTTAGGAGACATGAAGTCATGAGTGAAGCAACGCGTGAGCGCGTGAGTGACCGCCGCTTGGCACTTCTCGGCGATGAGCCGGGTGCCTTTGCGAGCGCTCGCTTCGTCCGGATCACCCCGATGAAGGCCCGCCGTGTCGTCGACATGGTTCGCGGTCTGCCCGTCGATGAAGCACTGGCCCTCTTGGAGTTCGCCCCACAGGCGGCTAGCGAGACGGTCTACAAGGTGCTCGCATCGGCAGTGGCCAACGCTGAGACCACCGAAGGCCTGGACCGCAACACCTTGGTGTTGTCGGCTGCCAAGGTCGACGAGGGTCCGACCATGAAGCGGTGGCGTCCGCGTGCGCAAGGCCGGGCAACCCGGATCAACAAGCGCACCAGCCACATCACCTTGGTCGTTACCCCGACCCGCACAGCCACGAAGGGCCGCTGATATGGGACAGAAGATCAACCCGAACGGCTTCCGCCTCGGTATCTCCACCGACCACAAGAGCCGTTGGTACGCCGACAAGCTCTACAAGAGCTACGTCGGTGAAGACGTCGCGATCCGCAAGCTGCTCAGCAAGGGCATGGAGCGGGCCGGCATCTCCAAGGTCGAGATCGAGCGCACCCGTGACCGCGTCCGTGTGGACATCCACACGGCGCGCCCGGGCATCGTCATCGGTCGCCGCGGCGCCGAGGCCGA
>CALMMO010000206.1 GCA_937868455.1 uncultured Marmoricola sp. | reverse complement strand
GGCGCGTCGCGTCGCGCGCGGCTCAAAGGTGATGGGCTACGACCGCTTTTGTCGCACGCTCAGCGACGAGCAGGTGGCAGCGTTTAAGGCCGAGGGGCGCAGTTCGATCGTGCGTTTCGCGATGCCAGATGGCGAGATCACCTGGGATGACTTGGTGCGAGGTGACATCACCTTTGACACCGCACACGTGCCCGACTTTGCGTTGTGTCGTGCCAATGGCGAGCCGCTTTACACCTTGGTGAACCCGGTAGATGACGCACTGATGGAGATCACACACGTGCTGCGCGGAGAGGACCTGCTGTCCAGCACCCCTCGCCAGATTGCCCTTTACGAAGCGCTCAAAGAGGTCGGCATTGCCACCTCGACTCCGCTGTTCGGGCACCTGCCTTACGTGATGGGTCAAGGCAACAAGAAGCTGTCTAAGCGTGACCCTGAGGCGCACCTGTTGCACTACCGCACTGACGGCTTCTTGCCTGAAGGGTTGTTGAACTACCTGGCACTGCTGGGTTGGGCGATTGCTCCTGACAATGACATCTTCTCGATGGAGGAGATGTGCGCTGCGTTCAACATCAAGGACGTCAACCCCAACCCGGCCCGCTTTGACCTCAAGAAGGCAGAGGCAATCAACGCCTCGCACATGCGCAAACTGTCGGTTGATGAGATGGCGCGCCGCATCACGCCGTACCTCCAAGAAGCAGGCGTCGTCAGCACCCCCATGAGTGACGCCCAGGCCGACACGTTGGCCAAGGCGACCCCGTTGGTGCACGAGCGGATGAACACCTTGGCCGAGTCGGTCAAGATGCTCGGCTTCTTGTTTGCCGAGGAGGTCACTTTCGACGAAACCGATCGAGCAAACCTCCTCAACGACGAAGGTCTCTCGATTGTCGCTGCCTCCCGCGACGCGTTGGCGGCTGTTTCGCAGTGGTCCACGGAGTCAATCGAGGCCGCGCTTCGTGGCAAGTTGCTCGAAGAGATGGCACTCAAACCTCGGGTGGCGTTCGGCCCGGTGCGCGTAGCTATCACTGGCAGCCGCATCTCTCCGCCGCTGTTTGAGTCGATGGAAATTCTTGGCCGTGAGCAATCTTTGGCACGACTCGAGCGGGCCCTGGGGTGAGTGAAGTGCAGGGGCAGGTGCCACCACGCAAGCAGGTGCTTGCCCTCACCGAGCCTCACCCGGAGTCAGAGACCTACCCCCACATCCTGCGCACCTTTGATTGGCAGATGTGGCCAGGTCGCTTCGCGTGGCGACCACTGGTGGGTTCGGCGCTTTTGCTGCTGACGATGTTCTTCATCGCGCCGCTGATCTTGACGCCTCTGGTGTTGTTGCCCGGTGCCCTCATTGAAAACGGCACCAAGGGGCTTGGGGGATACCTCACCAAACAGATGAGTCTGGAGGTGCTCTCGCCTTCAGCGTTCTTGTTCCTCAACTTGACCTTGGCCTCAGCCATCGTGGCTAGTGGGCTGCTCTTGAGGTACCTCCACCGACTGCGCTTTGGCTGGTTGTGGTCAGTCGTCGCCCGTTTCCGCTGGCGCTACTTCTGGGCATGCATTGGTTTGTCGGTGGTCGCCCTATCCATCTCGTTGGCTCTGAGCTACGCACTCGATTCTTCGGGTATGTCGGGCACACCGGCCCCCTTCGACAAGACCATGCTCGCGCTGAGCATCGTGTTGGTGTTGACGACTCCCTTGCAGGCGATGGGGGAGGAGTTCGCGTTTCGTGGCTACCTGATGCTGGCCACCGGCTCGATGCTTGGCTCACTGTCCCAGCGCTTCGGCCTCACGGCTGAGCGCGCGCGCAAAGTTGGCACCGTGTTGGCTGTCCTCACCACCGCCCTCATCTTCGCTGCCTTTCATGGGGTGCAGAACTTCCCGCTGTTCTTTGATCGGTTTGCGTTCGGTTTGATCGCAGGCATCTTGGTGGTCCGCACGGGTGGTCTTGAGGCTGGCATCGCCTTGCACATCATCAACAACTGGGTGGCCTTTGCCTTCTCGATTGCCTTCGGCGATGTGCTTGCCTCGCTCCAGATCACCGAAATCCCGTGGAGCAATATTTGGGTGACGCTGGCCCAGAGCCTGACCTATTTAGCTTTGGCTGATTGGGTCGCTCGCAGGATGCAGTTGGTGCGCCGTACTGCGGCGTGGCGAGGGTCTCAGTAGCCACTGCCCCCTCGATTGGTGAAGGGCTCCTGAAGGCGTGTATTCTCGCCTGTCGGTCCCCATTCAGCGCGAGTTCAGTGGGTACCCCGTGGGGTATGGTGTAATTGGCAGCACGGCTGATTCTGGTTCAGTTAGTCTAGGTTCGAGTCCTAGTACCCCAGCGATTTGGTAGGCATTAGCCCTCGCGGCTAAAGTTCTCCACCTCAGGCCCCCGTTGTGTAGTGGCCTAGCACGCCGCCCTCTCAAGGCGGTAGCGCGGGTTCG
>CALMMO010000205.1 GCA_937868455.1 uncultured Marmoricola sp. | reverse complement strand
CGAGCGTGCGCAAGCACGCGGGCGCCGTAGAAGATCGCAATAAACGCCGCGACCATGGCGGCTATCGCACACACGGCTAGCCAGATCCATGCTGTTCCGCCTGAGCGGATCGCTGAGTTGGCAAAGTTGACCGCCAACCACACCAGGCCTACCCAAGCGGTGGCACCTAGTGCTGCTGCCACGGCTACTCCGCGCCCACCTGAGACAGGGGTGGGGCGTGGCGAGGAGTGGTTGTGGTGGGGCACGAGTCCACGGTAGGCCTCATCGGGAAACATCCGCTATCACCACGCAGATCTAACCCCTAGCAACCTTGGTAACGCACGCCGCATGTGCCCTGAAGAGGGCGACAAGAGGGGCGTCGCAAATGTCCGAAAACTCTCGGCGTGTTCATGTTGCATCTACTTGTGATCGCGGGTTACCGTTACCACTACATCTAGTAGTTACATCGATGTAGTTATCCACATCTAGTTCCCCAGACTTGGTGTTGTTACCCACATCACGCAGCTAGTTGTCCCCAGGCTGACGCCGCTGATCAACAGATCAGAACTGTCGGTGCTGGGTGTTGAGATTGTTCATGCCCACGACGTACATCGAGACTTTCGAGAGGAGCCCCGACCGCATGCACTGCCCATTTTGCCGCAGCACTGACACTCGGGTGCTTGATTCTCGGGTCGCCGACGACGGGGGCGCGATCAGGCGTCGACGCACGTGCCCAGCGTGCGAAAAGCGCTTCACCACTGTTGAGCAGATGCAGTTGATGGTGCTCAAACGCAGTGGTTCCACCGAGCCGTTCAACCGCGACAAGGCAATCGCTGGAGTGCGCAAGGCCTGCAAGGGTCGGCCAGTCAGCGAGCACGATCTCGAGCGATTGGGGCAGGTCGTCGAAAACACCCTGCGCGCTGAGGGGTGGGCCGAAGTGCCTTCCCATCAAGTGGGCACGGCGATCCTTGAGCCTCTCAGCACCCTTGATCCGGTGGCCTACCTGCGGTTCGCATCCATCTATAAGTCATTCGATTCCGCCGAAGACTTCGAGGCCGAGATCGCCCAACTGCGGTTGGCCGAGGCCGAAACCAATCAGCCCGCACCCGCGGGTTAACCACGATCCGCTCGGTGCGCAGTGGGGAAGCTGCGCGCCGAGCTTTCAACAAATTCAAGCAGTATCAATTTCGGGGAGAGGACCCAGAACATGACCGAGACGGTGACCAAGAGAAGCAGCAGGACCAGCGCCAAGGGCAAAGGTCTGCAGATGAAGCGAGTCTTCTCCACCGAGGGCGTGCACCCCTACGACGAGATCAACTGGGAGCGACGCGACGTCGTCCAGACCAACTGGAAGACCGGCGCCACTGTCTTTGAGCAAAAGGGCGTGGAGTTTCCCGACTTCTGGAGCGTCAACGCCTCCACGATCGTGACCACGAAGTACTTCCGTGGCGCACTTGGCACTGAGGTGCGTGAGTGGAGCCTGAAGCAACTCATCGACCGGGTGGTCTCGACCTACCGCAAGGGCGGGGAAGACCACGGCTACTTCGCGACTCCGGCCGACGCTGACACTTTCGAGGCAGAGCTGACCTGGTTGCTGGTTAACCAGTACTTCTCGTTCAACTCCCCAGTGTGGTTCAACGTGGGCACGACCAGCCCCCAGCAGGTGAGCGCGTGCTTCATCTTGTCGGTCGAAGACTCGATGGACTCCATCTTGAACTGGTACAAGGAAGAAGGGTTCATCTTCAAGGGTGGCTCGGGTGCCGGCTTGAACCTCTCCCGTATCCGTTCAAGCAAGGAACTTCTCTCCAGCGGCGGCACCGCCAGTGGTCCGGTCTCCTTCATGCGTGGCGCTGACGCCTCTGCGGGCACCATCAAGTCCGGCGGCGCCACCCGCCGTGCGGCCAAGATGGTCGTCCTCGATGTCGACCACCCCGACATCGAAGAGTTCGTGATGACCAAGGCCCGCGAAGAAGACAAGATCCGCGCCCTGCGTGATGCTGGCTTCGACATGGACCTCGGTGGTGTCGACATCACCTCGGTGCAGTACCAGAACGCCAACAACTCCGTGCGCGTCTCTGATGAGTTCATGCGCGCGGTCGAAGACGGCACCTCCTTCGGCCTTCGGGCCCGTGCGACGGGTGAGGTGATCGAGACCGTCGATGCCCGTGAGTTGTTCCGCAAGATCAGCACTGCCGCGTGGGAGTGCGCCGACCCGGGTTTGCAGTACGACGACACGATCAACGACTGGCACACCAACCCCGAGACTGGTCGCATCACCGCGTCCAACCCCTGCTCGGAATACATGAGCCTCGACAACTCCTCGTGCAACCTGGCCTCGCTGAACCTGTTGAAGTTCCTCAAGGACGACGACACCTTCGATGGTGAGCGCTTCGCTCAGGCCGTCGAGGTGATCATCACTGCGATGGATATCTCCATCTGCTTCGCCGACTTCCCGACCGAGGCGATTGGCAAGACCACGATCGACTACCGCCAGTTGGGCATCGGCTACGCGAACCTGGGTGCGCTGTTGATGGCGATGGGCTTGGGTTATGACTCTGAGGGCGGTCGCACCATGGCTGCTGCCATCACCTCGCTCATGACCGGCACGTCCTACAAGCGCAGCGCCGAAATCGCCGCGGTTGTTGGCCCCTACAACGGCTACGCCCGCAACGCCGAGGCTCACCAGCGCGTGATGCGCAAGCACCAGTCGGCCAACGACGAAGTGCGTTCGGTCGACCCGGCTGACGCTTCAGTGCTCAAGTTGGCCACGCAGGCTTGGAGCGATGTGGTCAAGCTCGGTGCCCGCAACGGGTTCCGCAACGCTCAGGCCTCGGTGCTCGCACCGACCGGCACCATCGGCTTCATGATGGACTGCGACACCACGGGCATCGAGCCCGACTTCTCGCTGGTCAAGTTCAAGAAGCTCGTTGGCGGCGGCTCGATGCAGATCGTCAACCAGACGATTCCGCGGGCCTTGGTCAAGCTGGGCTACCAGCCAGAGCAGGTTGAAGCCATCGTTGAGTTCATCGGCGAGCACGGTCACGTCCTCGACGCACCGAGCTTGAAGCTGGAGCACTACGACGTCTTCGACACCGCGATGGGTGCTCGTGCGCTCAAGCCGATGGGCCACGTGCGGATGATGTCGGCTTGCCAGCCGTTCTTGTCTGGCGCCATCTCCAAGACGGTCAACCTCCCCGAGACCGCGACCGTTGAAGAGATCGAAGACGTCTACATGCAGTCGTGGAAGCTGGGCCTCAAGGCCACCGCTGTCTACCGCGACAACTGCAAGGTGGGCCAGCCGTTGGCTGACGCGAAGGCCAAGAAGGCTGACGCCAGCGCCGACGAGGTCAAGGTCGAGGTGGTCGAGAAGATCATTCAGAAGCCGTTCCGCAAGCGCCTTCCCAAGTCACGCGTCTCGCGCACCACGAGTTTCACTGTTGGTGGCGCCGAGGGCTACATGACCTCAGGTGCTCACGATGATGGCGAGCTTGGCGAGGTCTTCCTCAAGCTGGGCAAGCAGGGTTCGACTCTGGCCGGCGTGATGGACGCGTTCTCGATCGCGGTCTCCATCGGCTTGCAGTACGGCGTGCCGTTGGAAACCTTCGTCTCCAAGTTCACCAACCTGCGCTTTGAGCCTGCCGGTCTCACCGATGACCCAGATGTGCGCATGGCCCAGTCGTTGATGGACTACGTGTTCCGCCGGTTGGCTTTGGACTACATGTCCTTCGAAGAGCGCTCGATGCTGGGCATCTACTCAGCCGATGAGCGTCAGCGTCACCTCGAGACCGGTTCCTATGAGCCGATCGTCGAAGAGACCGGTTCTGCCGAAGAGCTGATCACTCACGAGGCGCCCGCCATCGAGGCTGCCAAGCCTGCTGCCCCAGCGGTGGTAGTCGAAGCACACACGACCGCAGAGTTGCTGGAGAAGATCTCTGGCACAGCGGTTGACTCACCCTTGTGCTTCACCTGTGGCACCAAGATGCGTCCGGCCGGTAGTTGCTTTGTCTGCGAAGGCTGTGGCAGCACCAGCGGTTGCAGCTGACACAGTTATGAGTCAGGGCCGGGCGCAAGCGCCCGGCCCTGAAGCTTTTTCCACCATGGACCGTCACTTATGTGCCTGTTAGGGTGCGGCTAAATGTCATGACATTAGGAGTGCTGAGGTGTGGTTTAGTCCAACAGATTGCAACCTCGAGGAGTTCCGCGCGTTAGTCGAAGTCGCCACCGAGCCCGCCGACTATCCGCACGCAGCCCAGGTGATCGACAACGTGTTGATCTACCGCCTCACTGGCAGCGAAGACCGACGTGCATTGCAGGTCGAACTGGCCCATGCACTCCTTCACGGTCCAGGGATCGTGGTGTTCAAGCACGCTTTCGACGCCTCGGTTGTCGATCGAGCAACCGCAGCTTTTGAAGGTCTCATCGCCGAGCAGAAAGCCTCCGGCAACGTTTCGGGGGACCACTTCGCCAAACCCGGCGCCAACGATCGAGTGTGGGGGGCCTTGGACAAACTGGCGTTGGCCCAGCCCGAAGTCTTCGTTGAGTACTACGCCAACGACGTACTCGCCTTGATCAGCCACGCCTGGTTAGGGCCGAACTATCAGGTGACCTCCCAAGTCAACGTGGTCAACCCAGGTGGCCAAGCCCAGGTGGCCCACCGCGACTATCACTTGGGGTTTATGGATCGAGACCGGGCCCTGGCTTATCCAGCCATGGTGCACGCGCTCTCGCCGGGCCTCACCCTCCAAGGCGCGGTCGCTCATGTCGACATGCCAGTGGAAACCGGTCCGACGATGTATCTGCCGCATTCGCAGAAGTACCCAGCCGGCTACATCGCTTACCACGACAGTTCCTTCACCGAGTACTTCAATAACAACTACGTGCAACTACCCCTCGACAAGGGGGATGCGGTGTTCTTCAACCCGGCCTTGTTCCATGGAGCGGGCACTAACCGCACCTCGGATGTGCGACGAATGGCAAACCTCTTGCAGGTCTCATCTGCGTTTGGCCGGGCCATGGAAACCGTCGACACCACAGCAATCTGCAACGCGATCTATCCGGCATTGCGCGAGCGCACCGACCTCAACCTCGCCAACGTCGTGGCGGCAGCCGCGGAAGGCTATCCGTTCCCCACGAACCTCGACCTGGATCAACCGGTGGGCTCAATGGCTCCGCCCAGCCAAGCTGACGTGCTCAGGCAAGCGCTGAGTGAGAACTGGGACCCCGAACACTTGGCCTGGACTCTGGCCGCGCAGAACCTTCGTCGCCGCGTCGAGCCGTAGCCCTCACTTGGTCATGATGCTCCACGGGCCGTCCGCGGACACAGTGACCAGCGCTGGCCCGGCGAGCCCATCAACACTCATGGTTCCCGGACCAATCTCATTGGCCAGCAAGTTGAAATACCAAGCTTGGTCGTACTCAACAACAATGAAGTTGCCTTTGCCCTTGTGCTTCATGGTCCACGTGGTGGCGTCGCCGTCATAGATGAAGACTCCGGAGCTATTTCCCTTGGCGCCATCGGTGAAGTGGGCAGCACTGCTGAGCGGACTGATCTTGAGGGTCCACTTTCCAGATCCCTCGATGGTCAACTTGGCTGGCTGTGGCTCGAACTTTGAAATGCCAAAGGCCAATTGAACCGGGGAGCTGCCAGGTGAGGCGAAGTAGTTGAGGTCGGCGCGCTCGCCGTCGACAGAGCTGCTTTTGATGACAAGCGCCGCGTCTTTTGATGTAGCCAGGGTGATGATGCCGGTGCCTGCGGGGAGTTTGATTGTCGCGTTGCCTTCACCGGATTTATCCACTGGTTCGAAATCTGGGGCACCCTTAAGGCTTGGAGTCCACGTGGAGCTCGTCTCACTGGGTTGGGGGGTAGTTTCTCCATCGGCTCCGCCCCCACCGGTACGCAAGGCCACGATCATCGAAATCGCACCGACTACGAGCAAAGCCACCGCGATCGCCGCGACGAGCGCGATCACAATGCAGCCGATTGAGCGCTTGGGGGGCGCCGCGGCCCCCGGAGTGACTCCATAGGGCGTGGGTGCCGGGGTGGTGCCGTAGGCCGGAGTGGGCGCCTCATACGTCGTCGGCTGGGTTGGCGCGCCGTACGTCGTGGGTTGGACGGGTTCGGCGGTGCTTTGCCCGTAGTCAGGTTGGTCTGGGGTGACCCCAGGAACCGCCTCGACAGCAGGGCTCTCACTGACGACGGGGGGAATTGCGGAGGGAGCCGGTGGTGCCGCAGTCGGAGGAGTCGCAACCGCTGGTGCCACGTGGGCCGTCCACGAAGCGCCGTTCCAGTACCTGAGTTGTCCAGGCACTTGCGGGTCTGGAAACCACCCTGCGGGCGGAAGTTGCTGGTTCATCGAACTCCTTGGGCTAACCGGGCCTGTGTGAGCCAAGACTCCACCATCTCACTGTCAAGGCTTGAGCCCATACTCTGCTGCATCTGTTCTGCGCGGATGGCAACGGCCTCGGATTCCGCAATCTTCGGCGCCAAAACTTCGGCGTTGTAGCGCAGCCTTTTCGCCCCTTTGCGCACGTCGTGGGTGTCGATCGCGTTGGCCTCCAAGTCGCTAAGCCTGGCTTGTTCAGCATCAAAGACTTCGTGGGCGATTGGTTCGACGTCCAGGCGTCCTATCGAACCCCAATTGGAGTATGCAAGCGCGTGAAGATCGAGGAGGAGTTGGTGCACTGATGAGGAGGAGGCGACCTCCCGTGCCGATGCAAGCAGGGGTGCTCGCTGCTGGGCCAGCAAGGCCTCCCACTGAGGAAGATCGTCGGGTGGATCGAGACTGATCAACTCGTGAATCACGTCGATATCTCGCAAGGCACTGATGGATCGGCCGAGTTCCTGCAGCCTTCGGCGCAGCTTGGGTGCATGTGGTGGCAGGTGGAGATGCCAACCTCCCAACACACTGCGCAGGCGCCTGGCTCGCACTCGGGCGACGTGAACGTTCTCGGGATCGCCGAGGTCGCTCAAGGCGGTGCAGAGTTCGTCGTACTGGAGCTTGATCCAGGGCTGCAGGAGGGTTGCGAGGTTCACGCATACATCTTGGCGGACTTTGAACACGCATCTAGCCACCTGTGATTGCAAGCACGTCCCTCGGCGTGTCGGTACTATTTGTCGGAATTCGCCACTTAGCATTCGCCCATGGCAGCCTCAAAACGTCGACTCCGCGCAACACCACGGATGATTGCGGCCGTCGCCCTCATCGTCCTTGCGGCGATCGCGATCGGCGCGGCCACCTACTTCAACGCATTGGTGCCCTTGGTGGGCGCTGGCGCGCTTGCGGTGGTCTTGGGCGCACTTGCCACTCGATTGATGTACTCCGAGGTCGTTGAGACCCGCGTCATTGCTTCAGAGGACCTGGCAGACCAGGCATATGAATACCAATCGATCGCTGTGCAGACCTCTGCAGAGTCCCAGCGCGCGATCGAACTCTTAGAGCACCAGGTCGGCAAGGCTCACGAGGGCATCGAGTTCCTGGTCGGGATGCTTGACACTTCGGAGAACAAGCTGAAGTCGGCCCGCAAGTTGGCAGCCGATAACGCGATGGCGCTGAAGATCCAAGGGTTGGAGACCGACGAAGCGGTTGCTCGTGCCGATGCGGCCGAGGAATTGGCGGCTGAGCAGACCGCTCGTGTCGACGAGATCTCGGCTCAGCTCACAGTTCAAAGCACGCGCGCCGAGGTTGCCGAAGGCAAGTTGGCCGAAGCCAACATCCGCATCGTTGAACTCGAAATGGTTGTGACCGAGCAAGAGGTCGCCCTCACGGCTGCTCAGGTGCAAGCGCGTCACACCGCCTAACTCAGAGGCGACTGCCACACTGTCCCGCATGCGTGCGCTGCGACCGTGGCTTGCTGGACTTGGGCTGATCGCCTTCATCTGGCTAATTGGCCCCTTGGGCCTGCTTGGTGTCGTCGCGTTGGTTCTCTTGCGCGCACACATCCCTCGGCCGTCCATCAAGGCTGTCGGCGTCGTCGCCGTCCTATGCATGGCCCTCACCGTGGTTGCACTCACCCGTGCGCCGGGGAGCCTGAGCATCCCTCCAGGTGCAGGTTGGCTCACCAGTTCGTCGTACGACGGGCGCGCTGTGCGCGCCAACCCAGTGCCCACCTTCGCGCAGCCGCAGCACCCTCATCTGGCAGCCAACGGCAAGAGCAGTATGCACAACGATGGGTGGGCCACTGATGCCTACTCGTGGGCGGGGCCAGTGGGCAAAGACGTCGAGGTCACCAGCGCGCTCTACGGCATCTTGGAGTGCGCGACGGTGGCCTTCGATTCCCATGGTCAGATCGTGGGTCTGTGTGGGGACATTTCTGGTCCAAGCCTGCACCTGATCTCACCTGAGACTTTGCGGATCCTCAAGACTCGCGGGTTGCCTCGACGGATGCCCTCCAACCAGTCGCGCCTCAAAG
>CALMMO010000204.1 GCA_937868455.1 uncultured Marmoricola sp. | reverse complement strand
CCGCGCTCTACACCCGGGCAATATTGGATCGGCTTGAGTTTCCGGGCACCGATCCGCAGGTGCGTGCTCGCCTAGAAGCCGAGCTAGAAGCAGTCGGTGCTCAGGCTCTGCACCAACGGCTCGCCTCCCTCGATGCCAGCGCCGCAGCTGACATCGAGCCGCTCAACGGTCGCCGCATAGTTCGGGCTTTGGAGGTCATCGAGATCACCGGTGGACCGTTCACAGCGACGATGCCCCAGCACGAGTACTTCTACTCAGGTGCAGTGCAGTTCGGCGTACGCGTGGAGCGCGCAGCGCTCGATGAGCGCATCGCCCAGCGAGTGCGCTACATGTGGGACGCGGGGTTGGTTGAGGAAGTTCGCGGTCTCGAGGCGCGCCTGCGCGATTCGCGTACGGCGAGCCGGGCAATCGGCTACGCGCAGGTCTTGGCCCTGCTTGCGGGCGAGATCACTGAAGCGGAAGCGATCGAGAAGACCATCGTGGCAACGCGACGATTTGTTCGGCGCCAAGACGCGTGGTTCCTCAAAGACCCACGGGTGGCGTGGCTTGAGGGAACTGACCTGGTAGGTCAGGCGCTCAGTGTGCTGGAACGCGCAGAATCCTGACTAGGGTTGCCACGTGAGCGAACTGCACTTCGTGAAGGGCCATGGCACCGAAAACGACTTCATCATCATTCCTGACGCCAATGGCGTGATCGACCTCAGCGACTCGCGGGTGCGTGCACTGTGTGACCGCCGGGCAGGTCTAGGTGCCGATGGGGTGATTCGCGTGGTGCGCACCGATGCCTGCGAAGACCCCACTGCGGTTGCGGCTCGTGATGAGGCCCTGTGGTTCATGGATTACCGCAACGCCGATGGCTCGCTCTCACAGATGTGCGGCAACGGCGTGCGCGTCATGGCGCTCTATCTCGCCACTCATGCCGACGTCGACCTGCGCAATCAATTGCTGATCGCTACACGTGGCGGCATCAAGCGCATCGACTTTGACGGCGCCAACATCACTGTCGACATGGGCGAACCCGTGGTCAAGGGTGAGTCGAATGTGGGCGTGGGAGCCAAGTCGTGGTCATCGCGTCACGTCGATATGGGCAACCCGCACGCCGTCGCCTTTGTCGAGTCACTTGAGGATGCGGGCGATCTGCGTGAAGCGCCGCAGTACGACGCGGCGGTCTACCCCGAAGGGGTCAACATCGAGTTTGTCACCCGAGTTGGCGATCACCATGTCGCAATGCGGGTGCACGAGCGTGGCGTGGGCGAAACCCGCTCGTGTGGCACCGGAGCGTGCGCGGCGGGTGTGGCCGCGGCCTTGGCTGATGGCGCGGAGCGAGGCGAAACCTATGTGGTGGACGTGCCAGGTGGCGCGCTCGAAGTTACCTGGACTGCCGATGATCGAGTGCTGCTGAGCGGACCAGCGGTGCTCGTCGCCGAGGGCACCGTCGACCTCTAGATCACTTCACCGAGAAGCCGCCATCGACCGCGATGGTTTGGCCGGTCACGAAAGCTGCACCCTCCGAGGCCAGCCACACGGCCACGCCTGCGAAATCAGCAGGGAGCCCATTGCGACCGATATGAGAGCGTGAGGCCAACGCCTCTTCGACTCCTGGCACCGCCACGGTCGGCAACGTCATCGGCGTGACCACAAAGCCTGGGATCAAGGTGTTCGACGTGACCCCTGATGCTGCCCAAGCTTCTGACTGCGATCTGCTCAGCCCGGCGACGCCCGCCTTCGCGACGCCGTACACCCCAGAGTTGCCGAAGGCCTTCCACGTCTGTTGGGAGCCCACGTTGATGATGCGACCCCAGCCGCGCGCGGCCATTGCAGGCCCCGTGGCCTGGCCTAGGAGGTACGGCGCGTGCAAGTTGACCGCCATCGCCTCGAAGTACTCCTGCTCAGTGGTGGAGCCCAAGTGCGGGCGATGGTTCACACCCGCGCAATTGACCAAGATGTCGATGCCATCACCAAGCCTGGCGGCGCTCGCGTCGTCGAGGGAACGCAGATCGTATGACTCCCACGCGGCGCCGATCTCCTCAGCGGCGACCGCCAACTGCTCGGCGCCTCGGGCCACGATGGTGACCTGTGCGCCGGCGCCTGCCAGTGCCCCCGCCATGGCCTTCCCGATGCCGCTCGACCCTCCAGTCACCAACGCTCGGCGGCCGTTGAGAGCAAACAGGGAGGCCAAATATGAGTCCGACACGGGCCAAGCCTAAGCTGCCGCCATGGACATCACTGGTGCATCAGCCATCGTTACCGGCGCAGCCTCGGGCATCGGCGCCGCCTGTGCTCGCCAACTTGCTGCCAAGGGCGCCAAGGTCATCGTCGCTGACCTCAACGCCGACAAGGGGCAGGCCCTCGCCGATGAAATCGGGGGCCAATTTGTGGCCGTCGACGTGACCAACACCGACCAGATCAAGGCCGCCGTCGACGCCGCCGAGAAGCTCGGCCCACTTCGGGTGCTGGTCAACTCAGCTGGCATTGGCTGGGCCCAACGAACCGTTGGTAAAGACGGCACGTTTGAGTCCGC
>CALMMO010000203.1 GCA_937868455.1 uncultured Marmoricola sp. | reverse complement strand
CCCGACTCGGTCGCTTCCAGCCCGTTCAGTGAGATTCGGTAGAGCCGCTGGCCCCGGAGCGCAGCCATCCACAGTGAGCCTCCAGCAAAGGCAAGCCCAGATGGCGACGCCTCGTCAGTTGCGAAAGTCAGTTTGGGTGCGGCGTACTGAGCGGGGCACGGATCAGTGCCATTGAAGATGTGGTTGCCCTCGCACACAGGCCACCCATAGTTAGCCCCCGGAGTGATCAAGTTGAGCTCATCAACGTCGTTCTCACCCAGTTCGGAGGCCCACAGATTGCCTGCGGCATCCCAAGCGAGCCCTTGCACGTTGCGGTGCCCATAGGAGTAGACCCGAGTACCAAACGGGTTGCCCGGCGCGGGCTCGCCACTGCTGGTGATGCGCAGGATCTTTCCCCCAAGCGAGGTGAGGTCTTGGGAGGGATTCGGCTTTTGCCGAGCATCACCGGTGGCGACGTAGAGATAGCCGTCAGGCCCGAAGGCCAGTCGACCGCCGTCGTGTGTGGGAGCACCAGGGATGCCGCTGAGAATGACTACGCGCCGTCCCAAGGTGTTGTTGGTGCGGAACTTAATCCTCATCACGCGGTTGTCGGTGGCGGTGCCGACATATACGTAAATGCGGCGATCTTGGGCGAAGGTCGGGCTCACCGCCAGGCCAAGAAGGCCACCCTCACTGCTGGCGCGAACCTGGGTGATCGTGCCAACCCACTGGCGCAAAGCACTGCCTTTGACGAGGTAGATCCGCCCAGTGCTGCGTTCGGTCACCAAGGCAGACCCATCAGGAAGGAAACCGACCCCCCACGGCACTTTCATCTGTTTGGCGATTCGTTTTAGGGGCACGGGGTCCGGTTGTACGCCGTACGCCGGCACGAGCCAGGCGCCGCCCAGCAACCAAGCAGTGAGGACCAAGAGTGCTTTGCGCATGCCTTGAGGGTCTCCCGATTCGTCGGGCCTGGCAACCCCTGGGACCGACTAGATCCGGTCCCAGGGACGTCCTGGCTACGAAGTGCCCTGAATGGCTAGTACTCCAAACTGCGGAATCCAGTGAATGTTGGTGTAGTCGTTGCCCAACTGCCACACAGTCGGGTGATCCATCTGGGCGTTGATCAACGCGGCGGCGTTCTCCCGCAAGTCTGCACGTCCCGTATAGGTGGCCAACCGACCCAAAGCAAAGGCTCTGCTGAAGTTGATCGCGTTGGTGTGGCTGGTGCCGGAGTTTGCGATGTAGCTGGCGTAGTAGTTGGCCGGAATCCGAGCGTTAACCCACGCGGATGCGCTTGCCCCCTCAATCGTGGCCACCGCAGCTAGGCGCAATAACGCCGGCGGGAAGAAACTGCTGGCAGTGGAGGCGTCCTTGCTCGCGGGAAGGTAGTAGTCCGCATCGGCCGTCTTCAACCATCGCGTCACTTTGCTCTGCACCCACGTTTGAGTGGCTGTGTCACCGCGATAGACGGAGTACTCCCACATGTTGAGCAGGGCCCACGAGACGTTTTGGTAGTCAGAACGTTTGACGTACGACGTCCAGGCACTGGTGCTCCAGCCATCCATACGGTTTTTCATCAAGGTCACCGCATAGTCGCCTAATGTGCGCAAACCGGTGTCACCGGTGAGTTGTTCGCGCTCACGAACCAGCAACAGCATCCACGCCGTGCCGTAAGGGTTGTCACTTTGGGAACCGTAGATTCGTGAACCCATATACGAACGCTCACTGCTGACCCGCGAAAGCGGTAGATCGGCGCTTGACGCGTTCGACCAGGTCATGTCGCCAGTCAGCGCGCTGACTGCATACAGTGCCCAGTGAGCGTGCACGTCGCTGTGCCAGTCATAACAGTTGTTAAACAGCGGGCTCGACCCGTTCGAATACGAACTGCGCGTGATACAGCTCTTGGGCGACGGGGCCAACGCCAACAGGTCTGTCTGGCGCTGCGCGCTATAACGATCCCAGTCCGCACCGGCTTGGGCGGCCGGGGCGCTCAGCGTGGTCGCGAATAGGGCACAAGTAAGCATCACAACAAGTCGACGCATCGCAATCACTCTCATTCATGTGTGTGGTGGGCTGCCGATGAATCAGGCTAAAACCACAAACATGAACGTGGGTTGGATTTGCACTTAGAGGGTGGTCTTACTGCACTAACCTGCAGTTGTGCTGCCTTAACTTGAGGTAAGAGACTCCAATATCAACTCGCGCACGCGTGCCGCGTCTGCCTTGCCGCGCATCAGTTTCATGACCTCACCGATCAACGCACCTGCCGCTGCGACCTTGCCTTCGCGAATCTTGTCCGCAACGTCGGGGTTAGCGGCGATCGCTGTGGCAACTGCCTCAGCCAAGGCACCATCGTCCGAAACCATGGCCAAGCCACGCTTGGCAACGACGTCGGCTGGCGTGCCCTCTCCAGCCAGCACTCCCTCAAAGACCTCGCGTGCAAGTTTGTCGTTGATGGTCTTGGCATCGACCAGCGCCTGCACACCAGCAACATCGGCTGGGGTGATCGGCAAAGCAGAAACCTCGACACCGTCTTCGTTCGCCCGGCGGGCCAACTCACCTAGCCACCACTTGCGCGCAGCCTGAGGGGCTGCACCGGCTGCGATGGTCTCCTCGACCAATCCCAGCGCTCCTGCACCCACGGTGTCGCGCATCTCGAGGTCGCTGAATCCCCAGGCCTCTTGGAGTCGCGCTCGCCGAACCCGAGGAGGCTCGGGAAGCTCACTGCGCAACTGCTCGACCCACTCGCGACTGGGCGCAATCGGCACCAAGTCAGGCTCGGGGAAGTAGCGGTAGTCCTCCGCGTCGGACTTCTCACGTCCACTCGTGGTGATGCCGGTGTCTTCGTGGAAGTGCCGGGTCTCCTGCAGGATCGAGCCGCCCCCACTGAGGATCTCGGCATGGCGAGAAATCTCAAAGCGCACCGCTCGTTCAACGCTGCGCAGGGAGTTGACGTTCTTGGTCTCAGTGCGAGTGCCCAGCAGTCCAGAGTCTTTCGGCGCCAACGACAAGTTCACGTCACAGCGCATCGAACCCTGCTCCATGCGGACGTCTGAGACGCCCAGCCCGAGCAAGATTTCGCGCAACTGAGCGACGTAGGCCTTGGCCACCTCAGGAGCGCGTTCGCGGGTGCCCAGGATCGGCCTCGTGACAATCTCGATCAACGGAATGCCAGCCCGGTTGTAGTCGACCAGGGAGTAGTCGGCGCCGTGGATGCGACCCGTGCTGCCACCGACGTGAGTCGACTTGCCGGTGTCTTCCTCCATGTGAGCGCGCTCGATCTCAACACGCACGACCTCGCCATCGGCGAGCTCGACATCGAGGAACCCATCGAAGGCGATCGGCTCGTCGTACTGCGAGGTCTGGAAGTTCTTGGGCATGTCTGGGTAGAAGTAGTTCTTGCGGGCAAAGCGACACCACTCGGCGATCGAACAGTTCAGCGCCAACCCAATGCGGATCGCGGACTCCACACCCTTCCCGTTCACGACCGGCAAACTGCCCGGCAACCCCAGACAGGTGGGACACGTCTGGGTGTTGGGTTCAGCACCAAACTCGGTGGGGCAACCGCAGAACATCTTTGTGGCGGTGTTGAGTTCGACGTGAACCTCAAGCCCCATGGCGGGGTCGAATGCTGCCAATGCCTCGTCGAAATTCATCGGGCACCTCCTAGCTCAGGAACCCGATCAAGCAACCGGCCACCCCACTGATTTGTCAGCAGTGACTCCAGTGCTGCGCCGACACGATATAGCCGGGCATCTTGCATCGCCGGAGCCAAGATTTGGAAACCTGCTGGCAAGTTGTCTTCATCTGCCAGCCCGCACGGCAACGACATGCCAGGCACGCCAGCCAAGTTGGCCGGGATCGTGGCGATGTCGTTGAGGTACATCGACAGCGGGTCGTCGAGCTTTTCACCCAACTTGAAGGCCGTGGTCGGCGCGGTGGGCGATACCAAGACATCGGCTTGAGCAAACGCTGCCTCGAAGTCGCGCGAGATCAAGGTGCGCACCTTTTGGGCGGAGCCGTAATAGGCGTCGTAGTAGCCACTGCTCAGCGCATAGGTGCCCAAGATGATGCGTCGTTTGACCTCATCACCAAAGCCCGCATCGCGGGTCGCGCGCATGACATCTTCAGCGCTCGGGTCGCCATCGGGGGTGACCCGCAAGCCGTAACGCATCGCGTCAAACCGCGCCAGGTTGCTGGAGGCCTCGCTCGGCATGATGAGGTAGTACGCCGCCAGAGCATGCACGAACGACGGGCAGCTGACCTCAACGATCTGGGCGCCCGCAGCGACCATCACCTCAAGTGACTCGTTAAACCGAGCCAGCACGCCGGCTTGGTAGCCATCGCCACCGAGTTCAGTGATCACGCCGATCTTCACACCGCTCAAGTCGCCGTTGGCTCCCTGCATGGCGGCTTCGACGAATCCGCTCGCTGGAGCATTGATGCTGGTCGAGTCGAGTGGGTCATGGCCACCGATGACTTCGTGCAGCAGCGCTGCATCGAGCACCGTGCCCGTGACCGGACCCGCCTGGTCCAGTGAGTTGGCCATCGCGATCAAGCCGTATCGGCTGACGCCGCCGTACGTCGGCTTGACGCCGACTGTCCCAGTGACCGCGCCAGGTTGGCGGATCGAGCCACCGGTGTCGGAACCGATGGCTAACGGAGCCTCAAAGGCGGCGATCGCTGCGGCAGACCCACCACCAGATCCACCCGGGATGCGGTCGAGGTCCCAGGGGTTGTGCGTCGGGCCGTAGGCGGAGTGTTCGGTGGATGACCCCATCGCGAACTCATCCATGTTGGTCTTGCCCAGGATCGGTAGGCCCGCAGCTTTGAGGCGAGCAACCACGGTTGCGTCGTACGGCGGCACCCAACCTTGCAGGATCTTGGAGCCACAGGTCGTAGCAATCCCCTGGGTCGCAAGCACATCCTTGACGGCGATCGGAACGCCATCAAGCGCACTCGCAGCGGCGCCGGCGGCTCGACGAGCATCGCTAGCGGCGGCTGCGGCCATGGCGCCATCTGAATCGACCTGCAAGAACGCGTGCACATCACCATCGACGGCACCGATGCGGTTCAAGAAGGCTTCAGTCACCTGCGCGCTGGTGGTTTCGCCAGATTCGAGGGCGGCAGCCAACTGGGCTGCAGAACGGGTAATCACTCTTCCCCCAAGATCTTCGGCACGGCAAACCGCTGCTCTTCAACCTGCGGCGCCCCACTCAGAGCGGCTTCAGCACTCAAGCTAGGCACGACCACGTCGTCGCGAAACACGTTGGTCAATGGCAGCGCGTGCGATGTTGGCTCGATGTCATCGGCAGCGATGGCGCTGATCGAAGCCACCGACTCCAAGATCACGCTCAGTTGAGGTGCCAGATGGTCAAGTTCAGCGTCTTCGAGATCAATGCGTGCGAGGTCGGCCAAGTGGCGCACCTGCTCGCGCGTGATCGCTGTGGGAGAGGCAGACATGCGCCCAATCCTAGGGACGCCCGAGCAGTTCTGTTGACTCAGGTTGCGGTGGTGGCAGTGGACCGAGCATTTCGACGACGTCGCCACCACACGATGACCAGCACAGGTCCCACAACGATGAGCCACGGGATGAGTGCGCCGAGCACAGTGATCAGGGCCGAGAACGATGCGGCCAAGGAGCGCCAACCAGAACGCAGGCCGTCAACAAAGGCGTTGGGGGTCGATGTGGTGCCAACCCGTTGCAGGTTGATGCTGATGGTGCTCATGGCGGTCTGATTGCCGAGCCACGTTGCCTGGGCCTTGAGGCTCTCCAGTTCGGCCTGCCGATTGCTCAGTTCGGATTCGAGGGCCACGATGTCGCGGATCGAGTTGGCACGCTCCATCAGTTTCTCGATGCGCTGCACCGCCGCGGTTTGCACCCTCACGCGCGCCTGGACGTCCAGCACTTCTGTGGTGACGTCTTCAGCAGACTTGCTCAGATCAATCAACCGCCCAAGCTTGGCGAGCTTCGCCATGGTGTCTTCAAACTTGGCCGATGGCACGCGCACAGTGAGGTTCGACGAGGTGATGACACCTTCGGTGTTGGTGCTGGTTTGTTCATCTTGGATGTGCCCACCTGCCGCCGTCACCACCTTCACCGCGTCCGCTCGCACTGCGCCCACTTCGCCACTCTCACTGGTGACGTACCCATTAGAGATCACCTTCTGCTCGACAACGGCCGCATCAATATTTGAGCGGGCCGAGCTGAGCGCGTCACCGCCTGCCTCACCCCGCACTGACTTCTCATCTGCCACGAATCCGTCATCGGGCATAGATGAGTCAGCGGTCCCTCCGCCACTAAATCCTTGGCGGTTACCGATCATGCCTTGAGCCATCAACCCGGCTAGCAACATGATGATCAGTACGGCGATGCCGAGCACAGCAGCAGCAATCAGTGCGCGTTTGGGGGTGATGCGGCTCATGACAGCGGGGGTTCTCATGGGCTCTTGGACGCAATGGGGCTAGGTGTGGTTGCGCCTTTCGCGTACCTTTGCCCGGTGCGCCTGACCTTGACTGCCATCGTTGCAACCCTGATGGGTCTGACTGCGGCGCCAGCCGTCGCGGCCGACCCCATTGACTACGTCGCCCTCGGCGACTCCTTCACCGCAGCCCCGATGGTGCCCGGCACATCGCTAGCTGGGGGCTGCATCCGCTCGACTGGCAACTACCCCCACCGCTACGCCGCCAAGCACCCACGAGTCAGGTTGACCGATGTCTCGTGCAGCGCCGCCACCACCAGCGACGTCTACAGTTCCCAGCACACCGCATGGGGCGACCTGCCGCCCCAGTTGGACGCGGTCAATGCCGGCACCGACTTAGTCACCATCTCTTTGGGCGGCAATGACGAAGGCTTGTTCGGCACGCTGACTGACTGGTGCGCCAATATCACTGGCACCCAGACGACCGGGCATCCGTGCCAAGACGCGATGGCTAACCCCGACGGCACAGATTGGTTGGCCACCACAATCCCGCGCACCCAAGAGCGCATCAAGAACGTTGTGCTCGCGGTCAAGGCGAAGGCACCCCATGCCCGCATCGTGCTGATCGGCTACCCGCGTCTGGTCCCAACCAAGGGACGCTGCGACGCCCTCCCCCTCGCCGACGGCGACTACGCCTACGCCTTCGGCCTCAACTTGGCCCTGAACAGGGCTGTCCAGGCTGCTGCCCGCGAGACCAACGTGAAGTACCTCAACCTGTGGCGAGCCAGCAGGCGGCACGACATTTGCGCCAAGGTCCCGTGGGTCAACGGCAAAGACACCGTGCTCACCGCGGCCTACAAATACCACCCATTTGCGAACGAGCAGGCCGCCATCGCGCGGATGCTCCATCGCCGCTTGCGCTAATCCGTCGAAATCCCAGGACAGGCGTACGTCGAGCGCCTGACCCGAAGAACACACACAAAGGGCATGCGAACAATTGCCGGGCGACCGAACGCCCCGGGGAGTTAGGCCAGATCAGGTCCGTGCTCGAGCAAACTCACGAACCCGGCTTCGTCGAGAATCGGCACACCCAACTCTTCGGCTTTGTCAGCCTTGGACCCGGCGTTGTCTCCGATAACG
>CALMMO010000202.1 GCA_937868455.1 uncultured Marmoricola sp. | reverse complement strand
CGTTGGCCGCCCGCTGCGAGTGGGGCTAGTTGGCTCGGGACAGATGGGCCGTGGCTTCGCCGCCCAACTGCTCAAGATGCCAGGCATTTCCTTGGCCGCCGTCTTTGACGTCGACCGCGCACGAGCTATTGAGGCCTTTGAGCAAGCCGGGATCAAACCCTCGTCCGCCCATGACACCGACACTGCCGCACGAGCAATCGAGAACGGCGAGTCAGTCGCGATGGGCGGCGTCGACGAGATCGGCGCCATGCCACTCGACATCGTTGTCGAGGCCACCGGAGTGCCAGATGTTGGCGCCAGGTGTGCCATCGAGACCTTGGCAGCCGGCATGGACTTTGCGACCTTGAACGTCGAGCAAGACGTGACAGTTGGGCGCTACATGCTGCACCTGGCCAATCAATCGAAGGGGCTCTACTCGGTGTGCCGAGGCGATGAGCCAATCGAAACCAAGATCTTGGTCGACTTCGCCCGTGACCTGAACTTCGAGATCATCTGCGCCGGCAAGGGCAAGAACAACCCGCTCAACCCCTATGCGACCCCCGATGACTTGGCCGCTGAGGCCGCTCGCAAGAAGATGAACCCAAAGATGCTCACAGAGTTTGTCGACGGGTCAAAGGCCATGATCGAAATGGCCGCCTTGGCCAATACGACTGGCCTGGAGATGAGCAAGCGCGGAATGTACGGCCCGGCTTCGACCGTGCCGACGTTGCACCACACCTTCGCCCTACAAGAGGACGGCGGGGTCCTGGACCGTCCCGGGGTCGTGGACTACTGCATCGGGCCGGTCTCACCGGGCGTATTCGTCGTCGTACGCACAGATGATGACTACGTGCAGCACGAGATGTCCTACCTGCAAATGGGTGATGGTCCGTACTTCTCGCTCTATCGCCCCTACCACCTTGCTTCCATTGAGGCGCCACTTACGGTCTACGAAATGGCACTTGATCGAACCCCCAGTTTCACTTCGGAGTACTGGACCTCAGAAGTAGCTGCCGAAAGCAAGCGCCCCCTCAAAGCCGGTGAACTCATCACCGGAATCGGCACAGACACCATCAGAGGGCTTGCCGATCCCGCCGATGACTTTGCTGCCTGCAACGGGGTGCCGCTAGGCATCTTGGCGGGCGCTCGACTCAAGCGCGACATCCCGGTGGATCACATGCTCACCTACGACGACGTGGAATTGGCAGACTCCCTGATCGTGCGAATGCGGCGCTATCAAGACGCTTTGGCCAAGGGAGAACCTGTGCCGTCGCTGCTGGAGTTGCGAGACTCCATCTGAGCCGGTGACTCCCTTTCGCGCTACCCTCCACGAGTGTCATCTGATGCTCGACCTCGGGCCGCTCTCGTCATGCTTGCTGCGGGCGAGGGGCGGCGGGTCGGGCACGACACCAACAAGGTGTTGTTGCCGTTGGCGGGGCGTCGGGTCTTCACCTGGGCAATCCGTTGGGCCCGCCACCTACCCCACGTGGTGCACACCGTGTTAGTGATTCGCGAACAGGACCGGCCCACGATCGAAGCCTCGTTAGCGCGCGAGGTGGGGCCTCCTGAGGTCACCGTCGTGGTGGGCGGGGAGACCCGGCACGGCTCGGAGTGGAACGCACTCCAGGCGTTGGCCCCCTTGATTAACTCTGACCAAGTTGACGTCGTCGTGATTCACGATGCCGCCAGACCGCTCGCGAGCACAGCACTCTTCGGCGACGTAATCGACGCGGCATGGAGTGAAGGCGGCGCGATCCCAGCCATCCCAATGCGCGGATTGATCACCCTCGACCACGAAGCCCCTGTGCAAGATCACGGCGTTGCAGCGGTGCAAACTCCGCAGGCATTTGTGGCTGCACCCTTGCTTGCTGCCTACACCCAGGCTGATCGTGACGGGTTTATTGGCACCGACACCGCCAGTTGCATTGAGGAGTACGCCGAGGTCAGCATCAAGGCCGTGCCGACTGACGCGCGCAACATCAAGATCACCTTCCCCGAAGACCTCTTCTTGGCCGAGCGCTTGTTGGCGCAGGTCGACTACGACCTCACCGGGGATGGCTCCACAACTGCGCACCGACGACCTCACCTGCGAGACCTGCTGCGACGAGGGGAGAAGTGATGGAGATCGCCGAACTCACCTGCGAAACCTGCGACCGCGTGACGGAGCACGAACTCCACTACGCAGGGCGCCTCTT
>CALMMO010000201.1 GCA_937868455.1 uncultured Marmoricola sp. | reverse complement strand
GACCATGGGGTTGCCGCCGAAGATCAAGAAGTCCTGCGTGAGATCGATAGCGGGGATCGGCACCAAGAACTGGTGCCCAAACATCAAGGTGGCAATCAATTGCTGGGGAAGTTGGTCCACGGAGGTGGCCGAATAGACGTTCTTGGACCCGACAGCCTTGAGTAACTGAGGCCCGTGGGTCAGGGCACCTAGCGAGTGCGCGTTGGGATTGCCCAGGTAAAAGGCAATCGCGTCACGTCCGTGTGCTTTGGCGATGCGGGCCAAGCTGTCCGCCACGATGTTGAAGGCGTCTTCCCAACTCGTCTCGACGAACTCCCCGTTGACCTTCTTCACGGGTGAGCGAAGTCGATCTGGATCGGCGTACACGTCGGCGAGCGCCACGCCCTTGGGGCAGACGTGGCCCCGAGACAGTGGATCGTCGGGGTTGCCGCGGATGCCGGTGACTTCGGTGCCCTTGATGGTGATCTGCAATCCACAGATGGCTTCACAGAGGTTGCAGACCCCGATCTTGGTTGTCATGGCTGCATCCAACCATTGGCGACGACACGCCGGTATTCCACTGTAAGCACTAATGCGGAATGCGTAGTAGTCTGCGATGCATGGATACCACCCAGCTCCTCAAAGGAGTGCTCGACCTAGCTGTGCTCGCGGTCGTCGACGGCGATGACGGCTACGGCTATGACATCTTGAAGCGGCTGCGCGCCCGCGGACTCCATGACATCGGGGACGCCTCGGTCTATGGAACCCTGCGCCGCCTCTATGCGGCAGGGGCGTTGACGTCGTACGTCGTGCCATCCGAGTCCGGTCCGCACCGCAAGTACTACGGCATCACCGCGATCGGTCGAAGCCAGTTGAAGCAACAACGCGACGACTGGGACCACTTTGCCGCCACAGTTTCAGGGCTCCTGGCCCACACTTCCGAGGGGATTGCGTCATGACCATCACGCCGGTGAACAACCAACACGAGATCAGCGAGTTCGTTCTCGCAGTGCGGGCCCGATTGGTCGACCTGCCCGCTGAGGACCAACTTGACCTCACCGAAGGCCTGGAAGCCGACCTTGTGGAACTCGTGGACGAGCGCGGGCTGGAGGCGCTGGGCCAAGCCGATGAATACGCTCGCGAACTTCGCCTCGCTGCCGGTCTATCTGCCGAGGCCACCGGTCCAAGTCCCCGGGCTTCGGCACCGCGTTGGATGCCATTCCTCGATAGCAGTCGTGACTGGGCGCTAGGGGCCCTGCCTGGTCGCAGTGCAGATTTTGCTGAGGTGCTGCGGCCCACCTGGTGGGTGTTTCGAGCTTGGTTAGCCGTCAAAATCCTGGCAGGGATGAGCGGACACGAAGAAGGCGTGATCCCCGATCTGGGTGGCCCACTCTTTGGGCTCGTGCTGTTCGTGCTCGCGGCAGTGATCAGCATCAAGATCGGGCAAGGTCAATGGTGGCCGGGCAACCGAGCCAAGACCGGTCAGCGCACACTGCTGCTGGCCCTGAACGCCTTTGCCATTGTGATGGTGGTCCCCATCCTGGTCATGTCGAACCAACAGCGAATCGAATGGGTCTACACCGAAAGCGATCCAAGCTCGCAACTGAGCTACAACGGTGTTCCCCTGGGCAACATCTATCCCTACGACGCCGCCGGTAACCCACTCATTGGCGTCCAGTTGGTCGACGAGCAAGGCCGACGATTGACGATTGATGCCGGCTCAACTTCACCCATCGAAGGCGGCGTCGAGATGGGACTGGTCCCGTGGCTCAACGGTTCCACCGAGTTATTCAGTGTCTTCCCGCTGGCTCATCGCCAGATTGATGACTCGGGCAATCTCACCGGCCCCATTCAGCTCCCCGCGCCGCCCTACGCCAACGTTGGTGCAGTCAACATGGAAGGCGTGACCCCCAGTTTGCTGGTGACCAAGCCGGTGAAGGGGAACTGAGGGCCTTCGGGCCCTGAAGGAATCCCAGGTTGAGTACGGTGGGTGGACTTCGGTGCCCTTGATGGTGATCTGCAATCCACAGACGGCTTCACAGAGGTTGCAGACCCGATCTTGGTTGTCATGGCTGCAGCCAACTACTTGCCTGCTGACATACGCTGCGTTGCGTGGATGAACGCCATCTCTGGCATCAGAATGCGCCCTCGAATGACTCCAAGTGGGCGATCCGAGCCCTGATTTGCTCACTGCTTCCCTGTCTTGGGCCAGCCTTGGCCATTGTCTGCGTGATATCGGCTATCAAAGAGATCAAAGCTGGTCGTAAGGGGAAGGGTCTTCTCACGGCTGCTCTTGTATTCGTCGCCATTCAGGTAGCTGTCGCACTCGCGGTGTGGCTCGCAACGTCCAACGCGTTCGTTGAGCGGAACTCGTCTGGACAGGTCACTCAGGGTGGCCGCTCAAGTTTTGTGAGTCTCAGGGTGGGTGACTGCTTGGCACCAGATCCGGTGAAGGCAGCAAGTGACGGCTCGAGCATCGATGTGTTTGCCGTCGTGCCGTGTTCTCAATTGCATTCGCGCGAAGTGGCGAGCCGCCCGATGCTCAGTGCAGGAGAGTTCCCCGGCCAAGACGAGGTGGCAAGGCTCGCAGAGGAGAAGTGCGGAAAGTTGGCCGAGACACCTTTGGGACCATCTATGGCATCGGGTGTGGCCGATCTGGAGTACTTCGTACCCGAAGCGGATTGGTTTAGCCCCGCCCACGATGCGATCTGTGTCATCACGTTCAAAGAACAGAAGGGCTCGTTTATTGATGCTGTCTTTCAGACCCAGGGGCCTTAGAGACGGGAGCCTCTCGTGGGGACCTTGAGGTGGGGTCACCGATTTCGTCCAGTGCCCTCGCGCTGATAACCTCTACAGGTTGCCCAAAGTGGGTGACATCTGCCGTGTAACGGCCGCGGATTGAGAGTGCCCGGGTGAACAAGCCCCGGCGCGCCGCGCAGCTATTAGGGAAGGAGCCCGCTTTATGTCTATTGGAACTGACGCGGAAACCAAGAAGAAGATTGTCGCCGAATATGGTGCTGACGCTAACGACACGGGCTCGCCCGAGGTCCAGATTGCGCTGTTGAGCCACCGGATCAGTCACTTGACTGACCACCTCAAGCAGCACAAGCACGACCACCACAGCCGCCGCGGGCTGTTGTTGCTCGTGGGTCAGCGCCGTCGGTTGCTGAACTACCTGCAAAAGACCGACATCGAGCGTTACCGCTCGATCGTGCAGCGCCTCGGCCTGCGCCGATGATCTTCGACAGGGGCACGCCCGTTTGGGTGTGCCCCTGTCACTCATTACGTCGCTACATTTTGAAATAACTGCATAACCACATCAACCAGGAGCGTCCGACAGCACGCCTGGCTCGGTCCTCGGTAGTGGCTTTCGGGAGGGATTCCTCACCCGCGAGCCTCGATCGAAGACCGGCCTTCCGACGCAGGTCGACCTTGCGCCTTCACGAGATAGGCGCGCCGCGCGGTCGCTCCGCGCACAGAAAGGGCACATGCGTGTCCGAAACTCACATCACTGCAGTGGAGACCGTTATCGACAACGGCGTCCACGGGCAGCGCACCATCAAGTTCGAAACCGGTCTGCTTGCTCGTCAAGCCGCCGGAGCTGTTAGCGCCTACATCGACGACGAGACCATGCTTCTCTCGGCGACCACAGTGGGCAAACACCCCAAGGACCAGTTCGACTTCTTCCCGTTGACGGTTGACGTCGAAGAGCGGATGTACGCCGCTGGCCGGATCCCCGGCTCGTTCTTCCGTCGTGAAGGCCGCGCCTCCGAAGACGCCATCTTGACCTGTCGTCTCATCGACCGCCCGTTGCGCCCGACATTCAAGAAGGGTCTTCGCAACGAGGTCCAGGTCGTCATCACTGTGCTGGCTCTTGAGCCCAACACGCCGTACGACGTGCTGGCCATCAACGCTGCCTCGGCTTCGACCCAGATCTCTGGCCTGCCGTTCAGCGGCCCCGTGGGTGCGACCCGCGTGGCACTGATCGACGGTCAGTGGGTCGGATTCCCCACTCACAGCCAACTCGAAGACGCCGTCTTCGACATGGTTGTCGCTGGTCGCGTCACCGAGACCGGCGATGTCGCCATCATGATGGTGGAAGCCGAGTCGACCGAGTCGACGTGGAACCTCGTCAAGGCTGGCCAGCAGGCACCGACCGAAGAGGTCGTCGCTGGCGGTCTCGATGCGGCCAAGCCGTTTATTAAGCAACTGTGCGAAGCGCAAGCTGAGCTGGCCAAGGCCGCTGCCAAGCCCGTTCAAGACTTCCCGGTCTACCTCCACTACGAAGACGACGTCTTCGCCGCTGTCGAAGCTGCCGTGAAGGACCAGGCCGCTTCTGCTCTGACGATCGCTGGCAAGCAAGAGCGCGAAGACAAGCTTGATGACATCAAGGCCGAACTCATGGACAAGATCGGCGCAGACTTCGCCGGTCGCGAGAAGGAAATCGGCGCGGCGTACCGCTCGCTCAACAAGCAACTCGTGCGCGAGCGCGTGCTGCGCGACAAGGTGCGCATCGACGGCCGTGGCCTCTCCGACATCCGTTCGTTGACCGCCGAGGTTGGCGTGTTGCCGCGGGTGCACGGTTCGGCACTGTTCGAGCGTGGCGAGACCCAGATCCTGGGCGTGACCACCCTCAACATGCTCACCATGGAGCAAAAGCTCGACACCTTGTCTCCTGAGACCAGCCGTCGTTACATGCACAACTACGTGTTCCCGCCGTTCTCCACGGGCGAGACCGGTCGCGTGGGTGCGCCCAAGCGTCGCGAGATCGGCCACGGAGCTTTGGCAGGCCGGGCGCTGCTTCCGGTGCTGCCCACGCGTGAAGAGTTCCCCTACGCCATCCGTCAGGTCTCTGAGGCCATGGGCTCCAACGGCTCCACCTCGATGGGCTCGGTTTGCGCCAGCACCTTGTCGCTGCTTCAAGCTGGTGTGCCGCTGCGCGCGCCAGTGGCCGGCATCGCCATGGGCTTGATCTCCGGTGTGGTTGACGGTGAGACGAAGTACGTCGCACTCACCGACATCCTTGGAGCCGAAGACGCCTTCGGCGACATGGACTTCAAGGTCGCCGGCACCCGCGAGTTCGTGACTGCTCTGCAGTTGGACACCAAGCTCGACGGCATCCCCGCTGAGGTTCTTGCTGGAGCATTGACGCAGGCCAAAGACGCTCGCATGACGATTCTTGATGTCATGGCTGAGGCGATCGACACGCCTGAGGAGATGAGCCTGCACGCACCGCGCATCATCACGGTGACCATTCCTGTCGACAAGATCGGCGAAGTGATCGGGCCCAAGGGCAAGGTCATCAACCAGATCCAAGACGACACCGGTGCGCAGTTGACCATCGAAGATGACGGCACGATCTACATCGGTGCGACCAACGGCGAAGCTGCCGAGGCTGCCCGTCAGGCCGTCAACGCGATCGCGAACCCGACCATGCCTGAGGTTGGCGAGCGCTACCTCGGCACTGTTGTGAAGACCACCAACTTTGGTGCCTTCGTGTCGCTGATGCCAGGCAAGGACGGGCTGCTGCACATCAGCAAGCTCCGTGCACTCGCTGGTGGCAAGCGCGTCGACGCTGTCGAGGATGTCCTCTCGATTGGTCAGAAGATCCAAGTTGAGATCGCCGAAATCCAAGACCGCGGCAAGCTGTCGCTGATCCCTGTTGTTGAGGGTAACGACGCAGCCGACGAACCGGCCGAGGACTGAGCTTGACCCA
>CALMMO010000200.1 GCA_937868455.1 uncultured Marmoricola sp. | reverse complement strand
TTCACCCAGGTTGCAACCTGGGTGAAGTGACAAACGGGGTACTTAACCTGGGATTTCGACACCCGGCTGGTGAGTCTCGCCACACGGAGTTGGAGGCTCTGGATCGGGCTGACACAATTTGCATTACCCGCGAGTAGGAAGCAGATCTCCCATGCCTGAAGCATTCGTGTACGACGCCATTCGCACCCCGCGAGGCAAAGGTAAGAAGGACGGCTCGCTCCACGAAGTGAAGCCCGTTGACTTGGTGGTCGGCCTGCTCGACGCCGTCAAGGAGCGCAACGAGGGCTTTGACCCCAACCGCGTCGATGACGTGGTGCTCGGCATCGTGACCCCCGTCGGTGACCAAGGTGGTGACTTGGCCAAGACCGCTGCGCTGGCCGCTGACTACCCCGAGACTGTGGCCGGTGTGCAGTTGAACCGCTTCTGCGCCAGCGGACTCGAGGCCGTTAACCAAGCTGCGAGCCGAGTTCGCGGCGGGTTTGAGGACCTGATCCTTGCCGGCGGAGTCGAGTCAATGAGCCGGGTGCCCATGGGCGCCGACGGTGGCGCTTGGGCAACTGACCCGCGCACTGCGCTCCACACCGGCTTCGTGCCCCAAGGGATCGGTGCTGACTTGATTGCCACGATCGAAGGTTTCACTCGCGAAGACGTCGACGCGTTCGCCGTACAGTCCAACCAGCGGGCGGCCAAGGCGTGGGATGAGGCTCGCTTTGCCAAGTCGATCGTGCCCGTCACCGACTTCAACGGCATCACGGTGCTCGACCGTGACGAGTTCATCAAGCCCACCTCGACTGTTGAGGGCCTGGCTGGTCTCAAGCCGAGCTTCGCGGGCATGAGCGCCCAAGCCGGCTTCGGCAATGTGGCGCTGGAGAAGTACCACTGGATCGAGCAGATCGACCACGTGCACACCGCCGCCAACTCCTCAGGCATCGTTGATGGTGCTGCGATCGTGGCGATCGGTTCGGAGCAGGTGGGCAAGGACCTCGGCCTGACTCCTCGCGCGCGCATCGTCTCCGCCGCAGTTTCTGGCGCCGACCCGACGATCATGCTCACCGGCCCGGCTCCCGCTGCCCGCAAGGCGTTGGCGAAGGCTGGTCTCAAGGTCGAAGACATCGACCTCTTCGAGATCAACGAAGCCTTTGCTGCAGTGGCACTGCGGTTCATGAAGGACATGGGCATTGACGACTCGATCACCAACGTCAACGGCGGCGCGATCGCGATGGGACACCCCCTCGGTGCAACCGGAGCGATGATCTTGGGCACCTTGATCGACGAACTTGAGCGTCAAGGCAAGAAGCGCGGCCTCGCCACCTTGTGTGTTGGTGGCGGCATGGGCATCGCGACCATCGTCGAGCTCGTCTAGGCGTCGTACTGCCTCGCCGTACGTCATACGTCGCGCGCCCTATAGCGACCACTTCGTATGACGTCTGCTCCCCGACCAACTTCTCAGCACAAAGGAAACGCAATGAGTGAGAACCAAAGCGCAGTTAGGTACGACAAGGACTCCGACGGCATCGTCACCTTGACCATGGATGACCCCACCGCGGGTGCGAACACCATGAACGAGCTCTACAAGGAGTCGATGGCCGCCGCTGTCGAGCGGCTCTATGCCGAAGTCGACTCCGTCACTGGTGTGGTCATCGCCAGCGGGAAGAAGACCTTCTTCGCAGGTGGCAACCTCAAGTCGATGGTGGGCGCTGGCCCGGCAAACGCAGCCGAGATCTTCGCGGGAGCCCAAGACATCAAGGCCGGCCTGCGACGCCTTGAGACCTACCCCCACCCTGTTGTAGCCGCCATCAACGGTGCCGCGCTGGGTGGCGGACTTGAGATCGCACTCGCCTGTCACCACCGCGTGGCCTGGGCGGACCGCTCAGTGCAGTTGGGTCTGCCCGAGGTCACCTTGGGTCTGCTCCCAGGTGGGGGTGGCATCACCCGCACCGTGCGCATGATGGGCATCTCCGACGCCCTGATGAACGTGTTGTTGCAAGGCACCAGGTTCACCCCCGAAGACGCCAAGGCCAAGGGCCTCATCGATGAGACTGTCGCCACCTTGGACGAACTCATCCCCGCTGCCAAGACCTGGATCAAGGCCAACCCTGAAGCCAAGCAGCCTTGGGATCGCGAGGGCTACAAGATGCCCGGCGGCACCCCCAAGTCGCCGTCACTGGCAGCCTTCTTGCCTGCCTTCCCCGCGATGCTGCGCACCCAGCTCAAGGGTGCCGACATGCCCGCTCCGAAAGCGATCCTCGCCGCAGCAGTCGAAGGGGCAGCCGTCGACTTCGACACCGCCTCGCGCATCGAGACCCGCTACTTCGTCAACCTGGTCACCGGCGCCAACGCCAAGAACATGATCCAGGCCTTCTTCTTCGACCTCCAGGCCATCAACTCTGGCTCGTTGCGTCCCGCTGGCGTCGAGAAGCGTACGGCGAAGAAGGTGGCTGTGCTCGGCGCCGGAATGATGGGTGCAGGCATCGCCTACTCGGCGGCACGCTCGGGCATGGACGTCGTACTCAAGGACGTCTCAGCCGAAGCCGCCGAACGCGGCAAGAACTACTCAGTCAAGCTGCTCGACAAGGCCATCAGCCGCGGCAAGATGACGCAAGACAAGGCCGATGAGATCTTGGCCCGCATCCACCCAACTGCTGACCCCGCAGACACCGCCGGTTGCGACACCGTGATCGAGGCAGTCTTTGAGGACCCGTCGTTGAAGAAGCAGGTGTTTGCCGAAATCGCGCCGTACATCAACGCCGACGCGCTCTTGTGCTCCAACACCTCCACCCTGCCGATCACCGAACTGGCCACCGGCGTGGAGCGTCCGGCTGACTTCATCGGTCTGCACTTCTTCTCCCCCGTCGACAAGATGCCGCTGGTCGAGATCATCCGCGGCAAGGAGTCCAACGACCAGGCCGTGGCACACGCTCTCGACATCGTGATGCAACTGCGCAAGACCCCGATCGTGGTCAACGACAGCCGCGGGTTCTACACCTCACGTGTCATCGGATTCCGCGTCAACGAAGGCCTCAGCATGCTGGCCGAGGGCGTCGCCCCGATGTCGATCGAGCGGGCATCGACCACCGCCGGTTACCCGGTCGGAATCTTGCAACTCAGCGACGAACTCAACATGGAACTGATGGCCAAGATCCGCAAAGCCACCCGTGACGCCGCCGAGCGTGACGGTCTGGTCGTCGAAGCACACCCCGCCGATGGCGTGGTGGCCAAGATGATCGAGGCTGGTCGGGCTGGACGCTTGCGTGGTGCTGGGTTCTATGAGTACGACGAAGCCGGCCAACGCCAGGGCTTGTGGAGCGGACTCAACGACCTCTTCCCGGCCGCCGCCGAGCACGCCGACCTCAACGACCTGCGTGACCGACTCACCTTCATCGAGGCCCTCGAAACCGCAAAGTGCTTCGAAGAAGGCGTCATCGAGTCGGCCGCGGCCGCCAACATCGGCTCCATCATGGGCATCGGCTTCCCGCCAGCCACCGGTGGTGCTGCCCAGATCATGACCGGCTACTCCGGTGCTACTGGTCATGGACTCAAGGGGTTTGTTGCGCGGGCTAACGAGTTGGCCGACAAGTACGGCGAGCGCTTCCGCCCCACCGCCCGTTTGGTTGAGATGGCCGAGAAGGGTGAAGCTTTCCCGGCTTGATCTTGGGGGGTGTAGTTTCACCGGGTACCCGGTGAAACTTGCGCTTCCCACGTGAAACTTCACATGGGAAGCGCAAGTTTTCCATGTGAAGTAGTGGCCCAAAGCACTCGTTGGAGGGCCGCGTCAGCGCTCTCGTTTTGGAACTGAGCTAACTAGTCTCGCCGCATTTACTCGAAGCAGAAGGGTGAAACATGAAGAAGGCCTTTGCTGCTTTGTGCGTGACCACAGCGATGATTCTGAGCGCCGGGTGTGGCGGGGGCCTCAGTAGCGAAGAAACGAAGACCGCTGAGGCTCTAGCGTCTGGATGGAACGGCCTTGATGCCTCGCCAGCTCGAAAGGCTCAAAACGAGTGCATCGCTGAGGATTGGGTCGGGACTCTAGGCCTAGAGACACTGGAGAAGGCCGGTGTGATCAACGCAAGTTTCGTACCGACCAGCACGCTTCTTCCTGACACGATGAACTCCGAACTTGCCACGGCGTACGGCAATGCCATGGCGCATTGCTTCGACCTGGAAGTCGACCGCGAGAGCCTGAAGTCGGCATGGAACGTGGATGACAAGCGTATGGACGCGTTCATTGACTGTTTCGGATCAGTCGACCGCACCTTGTATGCCCACGCGATGCGAGACATGAGGATCCAGGGCAACAGTGGGTCTCAGACCAAGGCAATGGACGACTTCTACGCCGTAGTCCGAGAGTGCAAGACAAAGGCTCACATCGACCAGTAGCGGATGCCGTTGACCAATCACCTAGGTGGGCTGGGTAAAGTGGCCCGGCCGACTTAGAACACCAGAGGAACCATTGTGAAGAAGACCCTGCTCGCCCTGAGTACGACAGCAGCGCTGCTGCTCACATCCGCTTGCGGCGGAGTGAGCGGGGACGACAAGACCGCCGCCGACTCACTGGCCAAGGCCTGGAACGGTAAAGATGCACCCAAGAGCCGCCAGGCCAGCAACAAGTGCATCGCCGACAAGTGGGTCGCTGCTGTTGGTGCCGACGCGCTGGTCGAAGAAAAGGTCGTCGACAAGAACTTCCGTGCCATTGGCCAGGCCCCTCCGGCCAAGTTGGGCAAGGAATCTGCGACGGCATTCGGAAACGCTGTGGCCGACTGTTTCGATATCGCCTCGATGCGTGACGACCTCAAGAAGTCGATGCAAGGCCTTGACGACAAGACCCTCGATGCCTACATCAAGTGCATGGATGACATTGACCGCGATCTGATTGCTCAGGCCGTGCGCGACGGGAAGCTCAACGGCGCGACTGCCGAGCCAACCAAGGCAACCAAGGACCTCCAGACGGTCGTCCAAACCTGCCAAGAGGTTGTGCAAAAGTAGCTCGCAAGCCCCGTAACACCAACGGTGAGTTTTGTCCCACTTTCCCCACGCCAGAGCCACCCGCATTAGGGTCGGGATATGGACTTTTCACCGTCTCCGCGTGCAGCTGACCTGACCCAACGGGTGCGGGCGTTCGTTCAACAGGAGATCACCCCGATCGAGTCTGCCTACCATCGCGAACTAGCCGAGAAGCGTTCGCGGGGTGAGGACAGTTGGACTCCTCTGCCGGTGTTGGCCGAGCTGAGGACGAAGGCTCGCGCCCAGGGCTTGTGGAATCTCTTTTTGCCCAAGAGTCACGCCGGCGACTACGCGAAGAGGTTTGGCGTGGACGGCGGCGAGGGCCTGAGCAACGTTGATTACGCGCCGCTGGCCGAGGAGATGGGTC
>CALMMO010000199.1 GCA_937868455.1 uncultured Marmoricola sp. | reverse complement strand
CTTCAAGAAGATTGCGATGACCACACGAATCCGCCCAGGTTTACTTGTGACTTTTCCACCCCCAAAAAGTGTCGGTACCCCCAGCAACACTGACCACATGGACCCCATCTGGCTCATCACCCTCGCAGTTTCTGCAATCAGCGCTGCGTTGGGTTACTTGTTCGCGACGGCTCGTTCGAAGGACGAGGTGTGGGAGGCGCGTGCCGAAGATCAGGGCGTGATCAAGGAGGGGTTGGAGCGCCTTCATGACCAACTACGCGACCTTGAGCATCAGCGCCACACGTGGCAGGGCCAGCTTCGCCAGCAGGTCGATGACATGCGGCATTCGACTGACTTGCTGCGCAAAGAGACCGGCAGTTTGAGCACGGCGCTGCGCAAGCCTCAAGTGCGGGGGCGCTGGGGTGAGTTGCATTTGCGTCGGGCCGTGGAGTTAGCCGGGCTGACCAACCGGTGCGACTTTGATGAGCAAGTGCGGCTCAATGATGGGTTGCAGCGCCCTGACCTGGTGGTGCAACTATCTGGTGGACGGTGCGTGATCGTCGATGCGAAGGTTCCACTAGACGCGTTCCTTGATGCGACCAGCACCGATGACCCCGATGAGCACTCCCACCACTTGGGCCGGCATGCGCGCCAGTTGAAGGCTCACACCGACGCACTGGCGAGCAAGGCCTACTGGCGCGGGTTGTCTGACACGCCGGAGTTTGTGGTGTTGTTCGTGCCGGGTGAGTCGTTCTTGTCAGCGGCTCTCGATGCCGACCCCTCCCTTATCGAGTACGCCGCACAACGCCACGTCGTGCTCGCCACCCCGACCACGCTGATCGCGCTGCTGCGCACGGTGCACATGGGCTGGCAGCAAGCGACGCTGGCTGAGCAGACCAAGCAGATCCAGGCGTTAGGCCGCGACCTGTATGAGCGCCTGGGCACGATGGGACACCACCTTGACCGGTTGGGCCGCAGCCTCAAGGCCAGTGTCGATGCCTACAACAAGACCGTGGGCAGTCTGGAGACTCGGGTGCTGGTGAGCGCTCGCAAGTTCAGTGAACTCGGGGTCACCGACCAGGCGCTCGATGAGCCCACCCCGATCGATGACGCACCCCGGCCATTGACCACAATCGAGTTGCTTGAAGCGGTCGCGGAGCACCGAGATGAGCTTCCTGAGCTCACTAACGGGACTCCTGTGACTGTTGAAACGGATGTGACTAACTCGGCGTGGCGCGCCTGAAAAGTCTGGACTCGCCTTTAGCGTGATGCGCGTGAGCGCACCCACCCTCTGGGAAGAGGGCACCATGAGCGGCAAGCGAGTTACCAAGCTTGCCGTGATTGCCTCTGCCCTGGCGATTGGCATCGACCTGCTCATCACGCAGCGTCTGGGCGTCGTCTTCGACGTCGCGTTCGTAGTCGTCTCCATCGGTGCCGCACTCGCGGTCACCCCCAAAGATCAGTTCCGTGTCGGGGTGCTCCCGCCGCTTTTGATGCTTGGCGTGATGGCTTTCACCGCCGTGGTCTACCGCGCAGGCATTGCACTGACTCAAGACGGATTCGTGCAAGCGGTCGTTTCTGGACTGGCCAACCACTCAGGCGCGTTATTTGCTGCGTGCGTCAACGCACTCGTGGTCTTGGCGATCCGTCAACGCGTGCGCAAGATGCGAAGTGATCGGGTTACTCGGGCGCGTTCGCCGTACAACGTGAAGGTTCACTCAAAGCGCGATGCGTCTCCGGCGCCGTACCTAATCACCTCGGGTGCGCCAGAGGAGAAGTCGACGATGGTGGTCGATTCGGCACTCGCTTCGCCCGAATCCAAGACCGCGTCGAGTTTCTGATCTAGCTCCTCTTTGATTTCCCAGCCTTGGGAAATGGGTTCACGCGTGCCCGGAAGAATCAGAGTGCTCGACAACAGCGGTTCGCCCAACTCGCTCAACAGCGCAGCCACAACCGTGTGACGCGGCACCCGCACCCCCACAGTCTTCTTGCGCGGGTGCATGAACGCCTTCGGCACCTCTTGCGAGGCCGGCAAGATGAAGGTGTAAGGACCAGGCGTGGCTGACTTCACCGCCCGGAACGCGATGTTGTCGAGGTGCACATATCTGCCCATCTGAGCAAAGTCTTTGCACACCAACGCGAAGTGGTGTTTGTCGTCGAGGTCGCGGATCTCCCTGATCCGCTCGAGCCCTTCGCGGTTGCCCAACCTGATCCCCAAGGCATATCCGGTGTCCGTCCGGTAGGCGATGAGACCGTCGTTTCGCAACAAGTCGACGGCTGCCGCGATCGCCCGTGGTTGCGGGTTGTCTGGGTGTACGTCGTAGTACCTTGCCATCAGGCCTGCGCCGCCGCCCGAATGTCGCGCCGCAACTCTGGTGGCAACGCGAAAATGAGTGACTCTTCAATTGACTGCACGGCTCGCACATCGGGGTATCCGCGCTCAGCTAAGAAAGAGAGCACACCCTCGACGAGTTCCTCCGGCACGCTCGCACCCGAGGTGACGCTGACAGTGCCCACGCCATCAAGCCAGGCCTCGTCGATCTCAGTGGCGTCATCAACGCGGTGCGCCGAGCGGGCCCCCGCCTCAAGGGCAACCTCGACCAAGCGCACAGAGTTGGATGAGTTGCCAGAGCCGACCACGATCACCAAATCGGATTCAGCCGCGATCTCTTTGACTGCCAACTGACGGTTTTGAGTGGCGTAGCAAATGTCGTCTGAGGGCGGGTCGAGCAGGTTGGGGAAGCGCTGCCTGATGGCCGCCACTGTCTCCAACGTCTCATCCACACTGAGGGTGGTCTGCGAAAGCCAGGCAACCTTTTCAGGATCACGTACGACGATGTTGGCCACATCGTCAGGCCCTTGCACCAACTGAATGTGCTCAGGAGCCTCACCAGAGGTGCCCTCAACCTCCTCGTGCCCCGCGTGGCCGATCAGCAAGATGTCGTAGTCCTCACCGGCGAAACGCTTGGCTTCGTGGTGAACCTTGGTGACCAACGGGCACGTCGCGTCAATTGTCTTGAGTCCACGCTCGGCAGCCTCACTGTGCACGGCAGGGCTGACTCCGTGAGCCGAAAAGACCACTGTGGAGCCTGCGGGCACCTCATCGAGTTCCTCGACAAAGATGGCGCCACGCCCTTCAAGGTTCGACACCACGTGCTTGTTGTGCACGATCTGCTTGCGCACGTAGACGGGTGCGCCGTACAAGTCGAGGGCCTTCTCAACGGTGATCACGGCGCGGTCAACACCGGCGCAGTAGCCACGCGGAGCAGCCAGAAGCACCTGGCGAGCGGCATCGTCTAGCACTGTGGGGGTGCCCAGGTCAGTCATAGCGCGCAGTCTATGTTCCCCGCGGTGACTCACCGCGCTCGGCGGCTCAGCACACCACTCATCGAGATTCGCTCCCAACGTGGTCGGTGCGCACAACTACGCTGTGACTCCCATGGCCATGCAGACTTCCCCCGAGCAGCCCGCACAGGTGCGCACGATTGCGCGCGCGATTGGGCAGTGGATTGATCGACTGGGCGTCGTGTGGGTCGAGGGTCAAGTCACCCAAGTGAGCCGCCGACAAGGCATGGCAACGGTGTTTTTGAGTCTGCGCGACAAACTGGCCGACGTTTCAGTGCAGGTCACTGCGCCTCGCACGCTGGTTGACGCCATGTCGACGCCTCTGGTCGAGGGCGCGTCGGTGGTGATTCAAGCCAAACCGACGTACTACGAAAATCGTGGCCAACTCAGTCTCGCTGCACGCGAGATCCGCATGGTGGGGCTTGGGGAGTTGCTGGCCCGCTTGGAGCAGCGTCGCCAACTCTTGGCTGCCGAAGGGCTCTTCGCCGAAACCCACAAACGCCCACTGCCGTTCCTGCCACGCAAGGTGGGGCTGATCACTGCCGACAACAGCGCAGCCGAACGTGACGTGGTCGAGGTTGGCCGGAGGCGCTGGCCAGGGGTTCAGTTCGAGATCCGGCACGCAGCAATGCAGGGCGTCAACGCCACCCGCGAAGTGATCGAAGCACTGCAACGCCTTGAGGCCAGTGCAGAAGTCGACGTGATCATCATCGCCAGAGGCGGCGGCTCGGTCGAAGATCTGCTGCCCTTCTCAGACGAGGCACTGATCCGCGCGGTCCACGCCACCAGCACCCCGGTGATCAGCGCGATCGGCCACGAGTCAGACACTCCCCTGCTCGACCTGGTCGCCGATGTGCGAGCCGCGACGCCCACCGATGCAGCCAAACGCGCCATCCCCGACGTCGTTGAAGAGTCAGCCCGCATCCAGCAAGCACGCGAGCGAATCATGCGGGCACTGCAGGTGCGGCTCTCAGGCGAACAGCAGTACCTCCATCAACTTCAGGCCCGTCCGGTCTTACGCGACCCAGCCTCCGGGCTGAGCGAGCGCAGCGAACAGATCGAGGCCTTGCGCCAGCGAGTCACCAGAGCCGTCAGCAGCATGGTCGAGCGATCCACCAACGACATCGCCCATCGCCGAGCACGAGTGCAAGCACTCTCACCGTTGGCCACGATGGCCAGGGGCTACAGCGTCGTACAACGCCCCGACGGGGCTTTGGTCACCGCCATCGATGACGTCGAGATCGCAGCGCAACTGCTGATTCGTGTCGCCGATGGGCAGATCACCACCGAGGTCACTGGAAAGGAATCGCGATGAGCGACAAGAAACTGAGCTACGAGCAGGCTCGCGATGAACTTGCCGATATCGTGCGCCAACTCGAGGTCGGCGGCGCGCCACTGGCCGAATCGCTGGCCTTGTGGGAGCGCGGGGAGAAACTTGCCACAATCGCCCAAGCCCATCTCGATGGTGCTCGCGAGCGCCTAGATGCGGCACTCAAGGAAGGCAGCCACTAGGGCAACTTAGGCAGGGAACTAGCAATCGCCTTGGCGATCGCATCCACGTCAGCGTTTGACGCCGACCCACCCACCAAATAACTGGTCGAGTCAACCTGCGTGATCAGCGCATAGTCGCCGCCTTGATCAGTCCACGAAGTCCAGGTGCGTCCGGAGTTGGTGACATCGCTGCCTTGCACCGCGTCTTTGTCGATGTAGGTGCGAGCAAGTTCGCGAGGGGTTGCCGGGCGCTCTTCGATGCCGACGTACTGATTGTCAGCCGTCAACAACCCCAGGTGCCAGGTCTTCTTTGTCGGATTGAACGACACGCTCGTGATGCGCCAATTGGCTGGCAATGGGGTGGGCACCGGTGCGGCCATGGAAGCCTCCCGAGCGGCCCTGGTAACGGCACTCACTTGGTCTGCGGGCACGGCAGGAGTGGGTCGGCTGGCGTCATTGCGGTTGAGCGCCCGAAAACCGACGAAACCGGCCACCACAAGCAGCAGCACGATCATCGCGCCGATCATGCCGCCAGTGGTGCGCTGATAACGGCCGGGCTGCTCACTCACGCGGGCAATCTTGCCATTGCAGTGGGTGCGTGAGTCAGGTGGTGTGATGCATGACGCAATTGCGGAGGATATGCACCAAAGACACCGCAGATGCGGTTAAATACGCGGGTGACTAGGTACACGATTGCGCAGGCCGCCGAAGTCTTGGGCGTCAGCGACGACACCGTGCGCCGATGGATTGATGCCGGTCGGCTCACCGCACACAGAGATGACCGCGGCCGACTCAGTGTCGCCGGCGTTGACCTGGCCGAGGTTGCTGAGCACCAGGCCGGGGCCGAACAACGCTTGTCGCACTCCAGTGCCCGCAACCAGTTCCCGGGCATCGTCACCAAGGTCACCAAAGACACTGTCATGGCTCAAGTCGAAATGCGTTGCGGGGCCTTCAGACTCGTTTCGCTCATGAGTCGCGAAGCCGCCGACGAACTCGGCCTTGAGCCTGGGGTGCGCGCCACCGGCTCCATCAAATCCACCAACGTTGTGATCGAGAAAGACTAGGTATGCGCAGATTCGCCGCAGTGCTCCTCTTGGCTAGCTCGCTAGCTGGCTGCACCAACGTCACTGCCACCAAACCCAACGAACTTACGGTGCTGGCAGCCTCATCTCTGACCGGAGTATTCACCGAACTTCAAAGCCAGTTCGAGGCCACTCACCCCGGCGTCAAAGTGAAGTTAGTGCTCGACTCCTCCGCCACCTTGTCGCAGATGGTTGAGCAGGGAGCACCGGGTGATGTCTTGGCGACAGCCGACCAGCGCACCATGGACCACACCCGGATCGCTGGCGGCATCGTGGGCCAAGCTGACCAGTTCGCCACCAACACCATGGTGCTGATCGTGCCGGCCAACAACCCAGCCAATATCAAGAGTTTGGGCGGATTGAGCGCCAAGACTGACTTCGTGGTTTGTGTGCCCACCGCACCCTGCGGTGCCGCGGCTGCTGCGCTGCTGACGACCAACCACGTGAGCGCCCAGCCAGCCAGCGAGGAAACCGACGTCAAGGCCGTGCTCAACAAAGTTGTCACGGGTGAAGCAGACGCAGGTCTGGTTTTCACCACCGACGCCCTTTCGGCCGGAGACAAGGTTCGCCAGATCGCCATCCCAGGCGCTAGCCAGGCACCCAACACCTATTGGATCGCTCAAACCAAGCAGGCTGAGGTCTCATCGCTCGCCCAAGACTGGATCGACTTGGTGCTCGGTCCGAACGGTCAAGCCGTGTTGGCCAGAGCAGGGTTCGCGACTCAGTGACGGTGCCTCGGCGCCTGCTCATCCCGGCATCCCTTGGGGCCGGGCTGCTGGTCTTGCCCATCATTGGGTTAGTACTGCGAGCACCGCTGAGCACCTTTGGTTCACTGCTCACCGCACCGGCCACTCTCAGTGCGCTGTGGCTCTCGGTGTGGACCTCAACTGCGTCAACTGCCGTGTGTGTGCTGCTCGGCATCCCGCTGAGTTGGGTCCTGGCCCGAGCTCAGTTCCGATTCAAATCATTACTGCGCGGGATCTTGCTCACCCCGCTGGTGGTGCCTCCGGTGGTCGCGGGGGTCGCGTTGCTCTCCGCCTTTGGCCGCAATGGCTTCTTGGGCGCGCCTCTGCGTGACGGCTTTGGTTTGAGCATCCCTTACACCTCAATTGCAGTGGTGCTGGCTCATTCGTTTGTGGCTATGCCGTTCTTCATCCTCAGCACTGAGGAGGGATTTCGAGCACTGCCTCCTCGACTCGAAGACGTCGCCAGCACGCTGGGTGCTGACGCATGGACACGATTTCGTCGAGTAGGTCTGCCCCTGGCGCGACCTGCCCTCATCGCCGGAGCCGTGCTGGCCTGGGCCAGATCGCTGGGTGAGTTTGGTGCGACGATCACATTTGCTGGCAACTACCCCGGCACCACGCGCACATTGCCGCTGGAGGTCTACACCCAACTTCAGGCCGATCCGGACGCGGCAATCGTGGTGTCTTTGCTCCTCCTCATCATCTGCGTGGGAGTGCTGGCCGCCCTGCGGGGTCGTTGGTTAGGCGGATTGCGATGAAGGTTCGCATCGACCACGCACCCCTCCACGAGATCGACCTGGCTTTCTCAACTGGGGTGACCACTGTCGTTGGACCCAACGGGGCCGGCAAGACGAGCCTGCTGCACGCCATCGCCGGGCTCTCGCCAGCACAATCGGTGAGGGTCGGTACCAACGACTGGAGCCACCTTCCGCCCGAGCAGCGATCGGTGGGACTGGTCCCTCAAGAGGGCGCCCTCTTTCCACACCTCGATGTGCTTCACAACGTTGCTTTCGGCCCCCAGGCCCGAGGAGTACGCCGGCGCGCGGCACTCACCGTGGCGGCACAGTGGCTAGATCAACTCGGCATCAACCACCTAGCCAAGCGCGACGTCACCACCTTGTCTGGCGGTGAATCGCAACGGGTCGCCATGGCTAGGGCCTTGGCGATCGAGCCGGCTGTGCTGCTCCTTGATGAACCATTCTCGGCTCTGGACGTGGGTGTCGCCGAAGGATTGCGAGTCGAGCTCGAACCGCACTTCAACGACCGGATCACAATCATGGTCACCCACGATGCAATCGATGTGGCCACGTTGGCTAGCAACGTCGTCGTACTCGAAGAAGGGCGGGTGGCCCAGGTCGGCCACCTTCATGAGGTTGCCGCGGCGCCGCGCACTGCGCACGTGGCCCGCCTCACGGGCGCAAACGTGCTGCGAGGCACTGCCCACGGGCACGTGATCAACCTCGACGCGACCACGAAGGTGCACGCAGGCTCGAGCAGCAACGGACCAGTGTTAGCGACGTTTGCACCAACGGCAGTCACCCTGGCCACTGCACCACCGCTGAGTTCGGCTCGCAACGTGTGGCATACGCGCGTGACCCAAGTGGTCAGCACCGGCGAGATCACCCGGGTCCACCTAGCCTCACCACCCATCTGGGCCGACCTCACGCCCGCTGCAGCGACCGAGCTCAACATCACAGTCGGTGCCCACATTTATGCGGCCGTCAAGGCCACCGAAGTCAGCGTCACCGAGACCAAACCGGCTCCCGCGTCGAACCGATAGCATCGGGGTTATGACCGAGTCGCTGACCCCCAATGAATTGCTTGTCGACACCGGACGCCCCGACCGAAACTTGGCTTTGGAGCTCGTCCGTGTCACCGAAGCTGCAGCCATGGCTGCCGGCAGATGGGTGGGTCGAGGAGACAAAAACGGCGCCGATGGTGTCGCAGTCAACGCGATGCGTCTGCTGATCTCGACTGTCGGAATGAACGGCACTGTCGTCATTGGCGAAGGCGAGAAAGACAATGCGCCGATGCTCTACAACGGCGAGCAGGTCGGCGATGGCACCGGTCCCGAGTGCGACGTCGCCGTGGATCCGATCGACGGCACCACGCTGACAGCCAAGGGCATGATGAACGCAATTGCCGTGCTCGCAGTGGCTCCGCGCGGCACGATGTATGACCCCTCTGCGGTCTTCTACATGGACAAACTTGTCACCGGCCCCGACGCTGCCGACCTCGTCGACATCCGACTGCCTGTTGCCGAGAACATCAAGCGGGTCGCCAAAGCCAAAGGCAGCCATGCCGAAGACGTCACCGTCGTGTTGCTCGATCGACCGCGCCACCAGAAGCTGGTCGATGAGATCCGGGCGGCAGGTGCACGCATCAAGTTCATCGTCGACGGCGATGTTGCGGGCGCGATCATGGCCGCCAAAGAAGGCACCGGCATTGACTTGATGATGGGCATCGGCGGCACCCCCGAGGGCATCATCGCGGCCTGCGCGATGAAGTCACTCGATGGCGTCATCCAGGGTCGGTTGTGCCCCCGCGATGACGATGAGCGCCAGCAAGCTCTCGACGCCGGACACGATCTTGACGCCGTACTCTCCACGAATGATTTGGTGCGTGGCGAAGACACCTTCTTTGTGGCCACTGGCATCACCGATGGAGAGTTGATGCGCGGGGTGCGTTACCGCGGTGGCGGCGCCTCCACCCACTCGCTGGTGATGCGTTCGCGCAGCGGCACGATCCGCTCGATCGTGAGTCAACACTCCCTCAGCAAGATGAGGGCGTACTCCGGCGTGGACTACGAGCACTAACCGATGATCGTTGTTGTTGGCGAGTCGCTGCTCGACATCGTCCCTGAGGGATCACACGATGCCGAGCACGTTGGTGGCGGCCCGCTCAACATCGCAGTCGGCCTGGCTCGTTTGGACCAATCGGCCCTGCTGATCACCCAGGTCGGTCACGACGCTCGTGCCGACGCGGTCTTAGAGCACCTAAGGGCTAATGAAGTCGAAGTAGTTGCCTCTCCGACCCACTCGGGACGCACCAACACTGCACGAGCCACTGTGAACGCCAACGGCGAAGCCCACTACGAGTTCGACCTCGAGTGGACGCTGCCGCATCAAGAGTTGCCGCGCTGCGATGTGCTGCATGTCGGGTCGCTGGGCACCGCGCTCGAACCCGGGCGAGCCAGTGTGATGGACCTCGTTGACCAGGCCTGGGGACGAGATGTGGTGATTAGTTTCGACCCCAACCTGCGGCCACAGTTCATGGAATCGGCCGAGCAAGCATGGCGAGACATCGAGACTATCGGCGAGCGAGCCACCTTGATCAAGATGAGCGCCGAAGATGTTGCTCTCGTGCATCCAGGTGCTGACTACGGCGACATTGCGCGGACCTTGCTCACCGGCGAACGCACCGAACTTGTGGTGATTACCGACGGCGCAAAGGGGGCTACCGCCTACACCCAAGGCGTCGAGACCCACTGTCCAGCGCCGAAGGTTGATGTGGTCGACACAGTCGGGGCCGGTGACTCGTTCATGTCAGCGATGCTGGCGATTTTGATGGAACAAGGCGCTTTGACCGCCTATGGGGCGGGCCTGCCCACATCGACTGAGGGGCTCAATCAGGTCATCGCTGGCGCTGCTGCGGCAGCAGCGATCACTTGCTCGCGCGCCGGGGCAAATCCGCCACGGCTGAAGGATCTGCCAAAGCGCTGGCCCGCATAGCCAACTCAAATCCGCGCAGCGATCGAGCCACGTGCTCAAAGGTCGTCGGGTCTAACGCCATGCCAACGTGGCTGGCCTTCACCTCAACATGCTCTTGAGCCATCGGATCAAGACAACTGGCCGGCGACACGATGCCGTCACGGTGCGAGAAGATCGCGGTGTAGCCCACCTCGTTAAGAGGTTGTTGCATCTCCTCAAACGCTGCCTCGGCGCACGGGCCAGAGAGACAATCGGCGCTCATCGTGGCTGGTACTCCCGCCTTGTTCAGTCGCCCCAGCATCTCGGCGTCCCAGGCAATAACACGATGGATGGCACCAGGGGCCATCACAGGGCTGCCCATGGTGACGATGCCGCCCACCAAATCCGGACGTCTCGCGGCTAGGCCGCGGGCCAACATGCCGCCCAGAGAGTGGCCAACAATGAGCACCTTGGAGTCGCGTGCACTGGCAATCGCTTCCAAGCGAAGTTCCAAGCGATCCACCGCTTCGCGGGTGCAGCCCACATTGACCATGATGTGCGACTTGTAGGTGCGAAACCCCTCCAGCCTCAGGCCGGCTGCCATCCGCGAGAGACTCCAGTCACCGGCCATAAAACCTGGGATCAACAGCACCGGCGTGGTTGCTTCTCGGCGGTGCTCGCCGTGGAGGGGCAATGCTTCGTGGTGCTTGCGCTTTGCGCGCATGTGGCGAACGTGGGCCAAGCCCTCGATCATCACCGTGCCTTCGCGTGCCAGGGCCTTCAATCCTTGGGGTCCAACGAACCCTGGAGGTGAGAGGAACGACCCGAGCGAAGTGTTCATTGCAGCAGATTAGGCCGCAATGTGCTCTAGGTCACGTACCTCAACCGAACCTGACCGAATCGTTAAACTCTGCAGTAACTTCCCCGAAAGGTCGAACATGTTGGTCTCAGAGGAACTCTTCGCCCCGATTAGCCCGGGCATCGAGTTGTGCTATCAAACCTTCGGTGACCCCACCGACGAACCACTGCTGCTCGTGATGGGCCTTGGCGGGCCAATGACCTGGTGGGACTCAAAGCTGTGCAGCCAACTGGCTGACCAGGGGTTTTTCGTGGTGCGCTACGACAACCGCGACACCGGCAAGTCGACCAAGGTCAACGCACGAGTCACCCGTCCGATGCTGGTCAAGGCCTTCGCGGGGGCTCCTGCTGCTGCGCCGTACTCCATCAATGATTTGGCCGCTGACGCCTTCGGACTCATGGATCATCTGGGTTGGAAGTCCGCGCACGTCACCGGCGTGTCGATGGGCGGCATGATCGCTCAGACGATGGCTATCGCGGCGCCCGAACGCGTTCGTTCGCTGACTTCGATCATGTCGACCATTGGCAAGCGCACGGTCGGTTGGCAACACCCCAAGATGCTGCCCATCTTGCTTGCGCCAACTGCGCCCGGTCGCACGGCCTACGCCGAAGCCGCAGCGCGCACGTGGAAGGTCATCGGCTCACCGGCTTATCCCACCGATCGTGAGTCACTCAAGTCGCGCGCTGGCGAAACCTTCGACCGAGGTTTCAATGCCAGCGGTGTGATGCGCCAGATGCTGGCAGTGCTGACTCAAGACAACCGCCAAAAGGCCCTAGGCGGTTTGCGGATGCCGGTGTGCGTCGTACACGGCGACTCTGACCCACTCGTGCACGTCACGGGCGGCCGGGCGACGGCTCGGGCGATCCCGGGCGCAGAGTTCGTGCTCATCAAGGGCATGGCCCACGACTTGCCAGAACAACTGTGGCCGACGTTTGCTGACGCAATTCGACGTACGGCGAACCGCGCCTCGCTCGTCTCCTAAAAAGACTCGTGGGCGACTCCATCGCTGAAGCCGCCCACGAGGATTTGGTTCACAGACTCAAACGCTCGCCAGTGTCGGTGTTGAACACGTGCACATTGGAGGCGTCGGTGGCCAAATGGATGACATCACCACGCTTGACGGTGTCGCGGCCACTGATCCGAACGATGATGTTGTTCTCACCAGTGGTGCCGTACACAAATCCGTCGGCGCCGAGTTCTTCCACGACACTCACATCGACGGGGATGCCCTGACCTGCCGGCACCATGCGCCAAGCCTCGGGCCGCACGCCGATGGTGACCTTGCCGTGCATGCTCGCCTTCGCCTTGTCATCGACTGGCACTTCGTAGTCGTCGATCATGACCTTGCCATCTGAGGCGACCGCACCGATGAGGTTCATCTGCGGTGAGCCAATAAAGCCAGCCACGAACAGGTTCACCGGGTGGTCATAGAGCGCGAGCGGGCTATCAACCTGCTGCAAGACGCCTTCCTTCATCACCGCAACCCGATCACCCATCGTCATAGCCTCGACCTGATCGTGGGTGACATAGACGGTGGTAACGCCAAGGTCCGCCTGCAACTTGGCGATGTCGGTGCGGGTCTGAACGCGCATCTTTGCGTCGAGGTTCGACAAGGGCTCGTCCATGCAAAAGACCTGTGGCTTGCGCACGATCGCGCGGCCCATCGCCACACGTTGGCGCTGACCGCCAGAGAGTGCCTTGGGCTTGCGCTCGAGGTACTCGGTGAGGTTCAAGATCCGTGCAGCTTCCTCAACCGCCTTACGTCGCTCCTCAGCGGGCACCTTCGCCATCTTCAAAGCGAACGCCATGTTTTCGGCGACAGTCATGTGCGGGTAGAGCGCATAGTTTTGGAACACCATCGCGATGTCGCGGTCCTTGGGCGGCAGGTGGGTCACGTCGCGATCCCCGATGAAGATCTGGCCTCTGTTGACCTCTTCAAGCCCAGCCAACATGCGGAGGGTCGTGGATTTGCCACAACCCGAAGGCCCGACCAGCACCATGAATTCGCCGTCTTTGATCTCCAGATCAACACCTGGAACGGCCGGCTTGTCGGTGTTGGGATACCACCGTTGCGCGCCTCTAAATGAAACAGTTGCCATCTTCTAACTCATCTCCTCAACCGGCAGGAACGTGCCGGACGATCCGTTGTAGGGGTGATTGCTCCCACCCTAGGTGGCTGCATGGTTTGGCGTATAGAGAGCGCAGCGGGGGATGCGTGGGTTGGGGCGGCAAAGTCACAAGTAAACCTGTGACTTTGGCACCTTGCGGGGGAGATCCTCCCCGCAAAGCACCAAACTCCCCCGCAAAGCAGTGGCGGGTGGTGCAGGTGTTGTACGACGCCACAACCCACTCACGGCCGGTGCACATCGTCTTTTTGGCTCAGACCTTTGCAAAGATGCCCCTGTGAGCGAACTCATCCACCTGTGCC
>CALMMO010000198.1 GCA_937868455.1 uncultured Marmoricola sp. | reverse complement strand
ATCGCATCGCCCATGCGGTGGATGCGAAGTGCGTTTGTTGACCCCGGCACTCCCGGCGGAGACCCCGCAACAATCACGACCAGTTCGCCTTCTTTGACTCGCCCGATCCGCAGTAATTGCTCATCAACTGCTCGCACCATCTCGTCGGTGTGCTCAACTGGGTCAATCAAGAAAGTCTCGACTCCCCAAGTCAGGCTTAGCTGGGATCTCACCGAATTTTCGGTCGTGAATGCCAACACAGGCACCGAACCGCGGTAGCGTGCGAGCCGCCTCGCAGAATCACCGCTTTGGGTGAAGGCCACCAGGTACTTCGCCTCGACGCTATCGGCGACCTCAGCCGCAGCCTTGGCGATGATGCCGCCGCGAGTGCTAGGCACCCAATCAACTGCGGCCATGTGTTCAAGCTCGTGATCTTCTGTGGATGCGATGATGCGAGCCATCGTCTCCACCACCAAGATCGGGTAGGCACCCACAGAGGTCTCCCCCGACAGCATGACCGCGTCGCTGCCATCGAGTACTGCGTTGGCCACATCAGAAGCCTCGGCGCGCGTGGGCGCTGGGGAAATGATCATCGACTCAAGCATTTGAGTGGCCACAATGACCGGCTTGGCGTTTCGTCGGGCCGCTGCGATCACTCGCTTTTGCAGAAAAGGAACGTCTTCAAGAGGGCATTCGACCCCAAGGTCACCGCGGGCCACCATGAAGGCATCAAATGCTTCGATGACTTCGTCAAGGTTGTCGATGGCCTGAGGCTTCTCAATCTTGGCGATCACGGGCAACATCACGCCCTCTTCGCGCATGATCGCCCGCACCGCTTCGGCATCTTCCGCGCTTCGCACGAACGACAGCGCGATGAAGTCGACCGTGAGGTGCAAAGCCCAGCGCAGGTCAGCCACATCTTTTTCGCTCATGGCTGGGACACTGACAGGGACGCCGGGCAGGTTGATGCCCTTGTTGTTGCTCACTCGCCCGCCGACAACGACGGTGGTGTGCACGTCGGTGTCGGTCACACTGTCGACGCGCAGCCTGACCCGACCATCATCGATCAGCACGTCATGACCTGGGACGACATCGCCTGGGAGCCCCCCGTAGGTTGTGGAGCACAAGGTCTCGTCGCCAGGCACGTCACGGGTGGTGATGGTGAACTTGTCGCCAGGGCTGAGCGTGTGGGGGCCGTCCTCGAATCTCCCTAACCGGATCTTGGGACCTTGCAAGTCAACGAAGATGCCCACACCATGACCGGAGTCATCTGAGGCCTCGCGGATATTGGCATAAACGGCCTCATGGTCGGCGTAGTCGCCATGGCTCAGGTTGAGACGAGCGACGTCCATGCCTGCGTCAACGAGGGCACGTACTTGTTCTTTGCTGGAAGTGGCTGGCCCGAGTGTGCACACAATTTTTGCTCTGCGCATGATGAGGAGAGCCTACTTGGCCAGACTTGAACGATCCAATTACTCCAAAGTTGCGTACGACACGATCACGCCAACAGTTGGCGCTCCGTGGGTTTGATCGGCGTTGGCAGCGTCGTACTGCCAGTGAGCCAGGCATCGACTGCGGCAGCGGCCGAACGCCCTTCGGCGATCGCCCACACGATCAAAGACTGGCCACGCCCTGCGTCCCCGGCCACAAACACGCCCTCGACTGAGGACATGTAGGACTGATCGCGCACGATGTTGCCCCGCTC
>CALMMO010000197.1 GCA_937868455.1 uncultured Marmoricola sp. | reverse complement strand
TTGCTCGTCTCAGCTTGAGTGAACGTCTCTTTGCCGCCAGCTCTTTGCTCGTCGAGCCAGGCAAAGGCGGCGTGCCGCAATGCCAGTTCCCGCAGCCGCTCCTCCGGAGTCACGGTCGCAGTCTGTCAGCTCGAACCCTCAAGCACACCCCTAAAGATCGAGCTCCAGCCTCGACGAAGTGGGCCGAGAGCAGCAGATCAGCATCTGGTCCATCGCGGCCTGTTCGCGCTTGGTGAGCACGAGGTCGCGGTGGTCGATGGTGCCGCCAAGGACCCTGGTGGTGCACGAACCACAGATGCCGTCGCGGCAGTCGTTTTCGACTTCGATGCCCAGCGCGCTGACCACGTCGAGGATGTTGGCGTCGGGTTTGAGGCGCAGGGTGTGGCCTGATTTGGCCAAGACGAGTTCGTACGTCTCGCCGTCGACGACGGGGGTTTCTTCGATCTCGATGCCGGCGCGCGAGAAGAGTTCGAAGCGCACGACGTCTTGTTCGGGGCCAAAGCGGGCTTCGGCTGCGTGCTCGACGGCGCGCAGGAGGGGCAGGGGTCCGCAGACGTAGACCAAGCCACCCTCTGGCAGTGAGTTGATGATGGCTGCCAAGTCGGGGCGGCCGTCGACGTCTTCGGCGACAAATGTGGCGGCCTCGCCGAGGGCACCGACGCGGGCTCGGTAGGCCATGGCATCGGCGGTGCGCCCGCCGTACGTCAGCGAGAACGACTTGCCTTCGCGCGCTAGGTGTTCGCCAAAGGTCATGATCGGGGTGATGCCGATGCCGCCGGCGATCAGGGAGTAGTGGGTCGCGTCTTCGAGGTTGAAGTGTTGTTTGGGTCGGGTGACCATCAGCCTGTCGCCGGTGCGCAACTGCTCATGGATGTACGACGACCCGCCCCTCGACTCAGGTTCGCGCAGGACCGCAATCTCGTAGTACGACAAGTCACCAGGATCACCGCACAGGGAGTACTGCCTGGTCGTGCCGTCGGGCACATACACGTCGATGTGCGCACCGGGTGCCCACACTGGCAACGGGTCTGAAGTCTCGATTCGGCTCAACCGAAGCGAAATCACCCCATCGGACTCCCAACGCATCTGCTGCACTCGCAACTCACGCTGTTCCACCATGGCAAGCACCTCCTGCTAGACGCCAAGTCCCATCATCTGCCGGGCTTGGGCATATGCGGACTCTGGATCGCGGGGATCGAAGACCACTGAGGTAATCCCCAGAGCCTCTGCTCCACGAATGTTCGACATTTGATCGTCAATGAACACCATGTCACTCAACGCCACACCCAGTCGCTGGCTCATCAATTCATACAGCCTGGGGTCCGGCTTCAGATAGCCCTCGATGGAGCCATCGACGAGTTCATCGACCTCATCGAGCACGTGCATTTGGTCGATCCAGTCTTGGGTGTGGAAGGCGCTGAGATCGTTGGTGAGGACCGCAACCGCATGACCAGCCACTTTGGCGTCGTGGATCAACTGCAAGGCTCCGGCCCGCACCAACGATGGACGAGCAGGTTCGTAAAGGTGAGCGATCATGTCGCGGATCTGCTCACCACCCCCGCCGAGTGCTCGCCAGTCTTTGGCCCGATGCTTCCAATAGGTCCGCTCGGTTAACTCCCCGCTTTGCAGCGCGACCCAGTCTTGGTCGGGGTCATCCTCAGGAGCCATCGGACCGCGCCCATGCAGCAACGCGTGCGCGGGCGTGCCGGGGAACTCATCGATGAGCTCGAAAGGGGTGAGCAACACCGGCCCGCCGAAGTCGAGGATCAGCGCCGGGGGTCGGCTCAATGCTCGGGCTCTTCGATGATCGCGTGCTTGAAGAGCACCACGTTGCCGGTCCACTTGCACGCCGCACACCAGGTGAGGAAAACCCGCTCGTGCGCGACCCACGACTCTGAGGTGAGTCCGCGCTCGAGTGAGTGTCCGCACATGGGGCAGTGCTTGGGCTTATCGAGCAGGTGCCGCTCCGCGTCGGGTGCGAACCAGTCGGTGACTGGAGGCAACCGAAGCGGATCGTGCGGCATCGTGGGGTCGTACGGCGGAACCTCACGATTGTGGGTCTGCAGCCACCCCGGATGTGCCTCAGCCACCAGACGTGGCCGATTCGGCTGCTTCGCGCACGGCTGCGGCATCGTGGTGCAACGCCTTGAGTTCCTCGGCGATGGGCGAGAACTTCATCGACCCTCCGCTGATCCACTGATCGGTGAAGGCAGTGCCTGCACCGAACTTGTTGCGCTCGCAGGGCAAGTGGATGACGTCGTGCTTTTCACGCACCACACCTGGGGGGTCTTCGCCGTCTTCGACAGCCTGCATGGCCTCTTTGAACATCTTGCGAAGCATCGCCACGCCTTGGTCGGAGCGACCTAGGTGCTCTTGGGTGCGGTCGGTGATCGCGCCTTGTGAGACCCATGCCATCACGTCTTGGCCTTCGACGTAGTTGGTGATGAAGTCACCGTTCTCGTCTTTCCAGGCGTAGTCGTAAACCACGGGACGCTCTTGCTTCTCCCAAGTGCCACCGTCGGGGTGGTGCAGGGAGTAGAACAGCTTCCAGGTGGTGGTGTCGTCGATCGGCACCCGGATCTGCATCTGGTCGATCCA
>CALMMO010000196.1 GCA_937868455.1 uncultured Marmoricola sp. | reverse complement strand
CACTGCCCTGACCTTGGCCAGGTCGCGCCGCAATGCGGCGGCTCCGTGGAGGTAGACGTGAGTGACCTCGTTGCGCGCAAGATCGGACTCGACATGGGCCAGCAGTCGAACTACCCGAGGCATCGAACCCTCGATTTCGAGTTCACGCGCGCACAGCAACGGCACATCGTCGAAGCCCAGTTGTCGTGCGGCATAGGCGGGAAACTCAGCGTGCAAGTCTGCGGTCGCGGTGAAAACCACGCTGATGAAGTCATCGACAGTGAGCGCATTGGCATGAAGCACCTCGGTGACCAGTTCGCTCACCCGATCAAGCATCTGATCCTTGGTGTCGGCCTCCAATTGAGTAGCACCACGCACCGCGCGCACAGCCATGATTCCTCCTCTTTCGCTAACTCGGTGACTCTATCGGTGTATCAAGACGGCCACTGCCGGCTCCTACACCGTGGACGCATCACCTAGCTGCGCCCTATGGTCAAGCAATTGAGTAGACGGGGGTCACCATGAAACTTCGGTTTCGTGAACGCATCTCAGAGTTCTTTGCCGTGCCCTTGTTCCGGCGAATTGCGTTCCATTTGCGCCGTTTGACCGCAGAACTTGACCGAGCCATGTTCGTGCGTTTGGCAGTTGGTTTGTTCGGCATCGTCTTGTTTGCCTCACTGATAGTCACGCTGGTTGAAGGTCCGCGAAAGAGCGTGGGCGAGTTCTTCTCCAGCCTGGCCGGAGGCTTCTATTGGGCGGTCACGACGGTCATGGGCTCCGGCGATGCGTCGTACGTGCATTCACCACTGGGCTACGTCGTGAGTTGGCTGTTGGTGCTTTTTGGAGTCGCCATCGTGGCGACGATTACGGGTGCCCTTGTTGGTGCACTCATCGACTACCTGATTAAGGAGGGACAAGGCATGGGCGCTGCAGGCTATCGAAACCACATCGTCGTCTGTGGCTGGAACCCCACCGCCCGCGAATTGATTGCAGAACTCATGGGCGATGACTACAGCCACAAGATCGTCTTGATTCACAACAAAGAGAAGTCCCCTGCTGGAAGCGGCGTCTATTTCGTCAATGGAGATGCCACTGACGCCGAAGACCTACGCCGGGCCGGCATCGAAGAAGCCCTTGCGGCCATCGTGTGCCCAAGCGAACCCACCAACGATGCTGACATGCGCTCGATACTGACCGTGATGGCGATCGAGTCGATTGCACCTCACGTGCGCACTGTTGTCGAAGCCAACAACCCTGCCCATGTCGAGCACTTCAAGAGGGCGCATGCCGATGAAATCGTGGTGACCTCGCGGATCACTTCACGGCTCATGGCTCGCTCGTCGCTCTATCCCGGACTCACCGACGTGGTCACCGACATCGTCTCCGGTGGCGCCGGTTCTGAGCTCTATCGGGTGCGCCTTGACGACGACTGGGTGCAGATGGATGTCGATGCTCTCGCCGCCATGATGCGCACCGACCATTCGGCGACGTTGCTCGCGGTGTGCCGAGGTGAGGACATCATCGTGAACCCGCATCAGGATTTCGTGTTCGCTCCAGGAGACGACCTCATCGTGGTGGCCCAAGATCTTGGCGAACTCATCCCAGCTGACTTGCCGGTGACGCTAACGCCGCCGGCTCAAAGGGAAGCAACGTCGAGCAAGTCGCCGAGTTCGGAAGCCGTCAAAGTCCTGAGCTGACCGCTGCGCAGGGTGCCAAGCTTGATCGGCCCAATGCGCGTGCGCGTGAGTTGGAGCACCGGATGCCCTAGGTGCGCGAGCAGTCGACGCACAATTCGATTGCGGCCTTCGTGAATGGTCAACTCGACGATCGACTTTGATCCGTGGCGCGAGAGCACCCGGGCTTGCGACACGTCGACTGGGCCGTCCTCAAGCTGCACGGTGTGGCCTAGTGCGGCCAACAGGGGCTTTCCTGCGAGACCTTCGACTTCGGCAACGTAGGTCTTGTCCACTTCGTACGACGGATGCGCTAGCCGGTGCGCAAACTCGCCATCGTTGGTCAAAATGATCAGGCCCTCGGTGTCGGTGTCGAGCCGTCCGACGTGGAAGAGGCGCTCGGGTCGGTCGTTGACGAAGTCGCTCAAGGTCCGTTTGGAGTGTGGGTCTGACATCGCAGACACCACGCCTCGGGGCTTATTGAGCACCAGATAGACCGAGTCGCTCACGGGTGGCAATCGCTTGCCGTCGACTCGAATAACACTGCGACTCGGGTCAACCTTGGTGCCCAGCCGCGTCACGATCTCGCCGTCAACCTCGACGAGACCAGCCAGCATGAGTTCCTCACACTTGCGCCGACTGGCAATCCCCGAGGTCGCGAGCAGTTTTTGGAGCCGGACTTCCTCAGCCATGGTGGCTTTCGCTGAACTCATCGAGCTCATCAAGCTCAGGCAAGTACGGCGCGAGTTCGGGTAACTGGTCCAAGGAGTCAATGCCGATGCGCTCGAGGAAGTAGCCCGTCGTGCGGTAGAGGTGGGCACCGGTGTGCTCGTCGACTCCGGCCTCCTCCACAAGCCCACGTGTCAGCAATGTGCGCATCACGCCGTCCACGTTGACGCCACGCACGGCGCTGACGCGGCTGCGCGAGACAGGTTGCTTGTAGGCGACCACGGCCAGCGTTTCGAGCGCTGCCTGGGTGAGTCGTGCCTGCTGACCATCGAGCACGTAGCGCTCCAGCAGGGCCGCAAAAGCCTCACGGGTGTAATAGCGCCAGCCCCCACCCACACTGCGCAACTCAAACCCACGTTGTTGGTCGTCGTACTCCTGCGCGAGTGAGCGCAGTGCGGCGCTCACATCCTCGACGGGGTAGCCCACAACTGAGGCCAACTGGGCGTCGTCCATCGGCTCATCGGCGACTAAGAGCAATGCCTCAAGCGCCGGGCGCAGTTCGGCCAGCGGCACCGCCAGGGTCTGGGAGTCGTCGACTTCTTGCTCACTCATGGGGTTCTCCTGTGGCGTTACCGAACTCGTCGTACTCATCCTCGATCTCGACCTCGCCCTCACCTGATCCAGTCCATCGCACCGTCAACTCGCCCAGCGGCGTCACTTGGTCAAACCCGACCACACCCTCGCGGAAGAGTTCCAAGAGCGCCAAGAACCTTGCGACTTTGGTGACCACGTCTGGTGCATCGCCGGCCAAGGCGCGGAACGTCATCGCGCCATGGCGGCGCAGACGATCAACGACCAGGGCGCCTTGTTCCTTCACGCTCACTGTGGGCGCGTGAATATGGGCCAACGACACCACAGGTTCAGGCTTGGGGGCTAAAGCCTTGGCCGCTAGGGCCGCGAAGTCAGATAGCCCCAGTCCGATGAGCACATCAGGCAAGAGCGTCGCAAAGCGATCATCGAGACCCACGAGTCGTGGGTGGCGCTTGGATTCGGCCGCGAGGCGGGTTTCGAACCAGCCAGCAACATGCTTATAGGCCTTGTATTGCAGCAATCGAGCGAAGAGCAGGTCGCGCGCCTCAAGCAGCGCTAGATCTTCCTCGTCTTCGACATCGCCTTGGGGCAACAAGCGGGCAGCCTTGAGGTCAAGCAACGTGGCGGCCACAACCAAGAATGAGGTGGTCTGGTCAAGATCCCAGACCTCTCCCCCAGCCTTGATATGAGCCA
>CALMMO010000195.1 GCA_937868455.1 uncultured Marmoricola sp. | reverse complement strand
TTGGTTTCGATCTCGACCTTCTTGGCGGCCATGCGGCCCTTGATAGAGGGATAGCGCGGCTCAACTCCGCCTTCGGTGATCGCCACGACGGCAGGGGTGGGCAGCACGTACGTTTCGGTGCCCCCCTCAGGTGAGTCCCCCACGCAAGTGATCGAGCCATCGGCGGCCGAGACGGTTTTGATGCCAGTCACGACGGGCTGGGCCAACGCATGCGCGAGCCGAATCGGCACCTGGAAGTCACCAGAGTCAGCGGCGTCGTTGCCCAGCAAGATGGCGTCGTAGCCCTTGCCTGCTGCTTCGTTCTCGCGCACGACGGCAGCAATTTCGCGGGCGATGTCGGCTGGACCGAGGTCTTTCGGCTCCGCCTCAATGTGTACGGCGGCAGTTGCGCCGACACCCAACGCAGTGCGCAATTGCTCCACGGCTTCAGGCCCACCGACGGTCAACACGGTGACGTCGTCACTGATCTGCACAGCGCACTCGACGGCACAGTTCTCGTGGTCACTGATCGTGAACCCCGCGAACCTGCCATCAACTGCTTGCGCATCGTCAGTGAGCACGACCTGACCTGATGAGTCAGGCACCCGCTTGATGCAAACGAGCACCCGCATTAGCGGATCCGGTCGTTAGCTGGGTCGAGCAAGGGGGTGGCGTCGATTGAGCCGACGGTGACCGGGTAGAGCTCCTCCATGTAGGAGACGGCCAACTGGTTGCCCAGCACCGCCTGGTCCACAGGCAGGTAGGCCAACAGCACGTGCTTGCCTAGTGAGGGCGCCGAGCCTGCGGTGGTCACGTAGGGGTGGTGACCGTGGCCGTCGGTGAGTTGGCCACCGTCGCGGGTCATGATCGGCTCGCCGCCGAGCATGTAGCGCTTCTCCCCTGTCGAGGAGGTGTGGTCATCGACCGTCATGGTGCACAGGATCGTGGCCGGCGCGGCTTCGCGCTGAGCCAGGTAGGCCTCGCGTCCCACGAAGTCGGCAACCTTGACCTTGGGTCGCTGCATGCCTGCCTC
>CALMMO010000194.1 GCA_937868455.1 uncultured Marmoricola sp. | reverse complement strand
ACTTCGATCGCCAAGAGGTTGCGATAAAGCATCGCTGTGGGCTTCATCAGGTCTTCGCCCAACGACATCACTGGCAGGCGTACGGCGATGCCGCCAGCAGCCTCGATGCCCGCACGCACGTGCAGGGCCAGCGACTCAAGTGGCAGATTGCACGGGTTGAGTTCGCTGCCGCAATCAAGCACGCCGATCACCGGTCGAGCTGGGTCGTGGTTCTCGATCCCCGAATTGCGCAAGGCAACACGATGCAACACGGCGACCTCATCATCACCGTCAAACCACTCGTTGCTGCGAAGCCTCATGTCACCTCCTTGTGCCATCTGGGTTAGGGCTTGGGGATGCCCAGACCGGGCGCGTGCGCGGCAGACTGAGTCAGTTCGATGCCGGAGCGCTCGATCCACTCCATCGCAATCTGGGCGCGCCGCACCTTCTCTCGCCCGATCAATTCAGCGTCGGTCTGCACGTGCATGCCGGACGGATAGAGGCCTCGTGAATTGCGCAGGCCGAACTTCACATACAGCGGTGCAGCCACTCTGATCAGATCTGCTGCCTGCTCGCCTCGCACCACCCCGCCCATGGCATCGGGAGCCTCGACATAAAGGTCCAACGGGATGTTGCTCACGGCCCGCATCTCGGCCAGTTCAGCCAGCGTGAGGTCCGTCGGCAGGTTGACGGTGTCGGCACCGATGCTGGCCAGCAGGCTCAACGTGGCCGGGTTTGATGGCGCCAAGAGCGCGGAGACTTTCCAGACCACATCGGCCGGAATCTCCCCGCCGTACTGCGCATCGGAGAGTAGTTTGAGCAACCCGATGTCGGCCACCAAGAAGCCTCGGATTCCACACTCGACTGCGCGCAGTACGTCCTCCACGCAATAGCGCAGTTGGCGCAATCCGCGAGCGCTGCCTGCCAGGCAACCGCCATCTGCGGCTCGCGACATCGCCGAGATGCCCCACTCTTCGCGAGGCCCAATGAACAACGAGATTTCGATGCCCGCATCGGCACCGATCGCCGACATCTCTTTCAGCTCAGCGACCGAGTGCAACATCGCGCCGCTGCCTTGAGAGACCCGGTTGACCGTGACCCCGCGGGTGTTGGCCTCTTCGAGCACCGCCTTGAGCACACCTGGACCCTCGACCGAAGGAATCTCGATGCGGTAGTGAGCGCCGTCGGGGAAGCGTTGTTCGCTTGCTGGAGGGAGCGCCTCGGCACCCAGTCCGGCACCGTTGATGAGTGAGTCTGCTTGCAGCACGTTGTTTCCCTTCACTGGCCAACCACGAGAGGCATGGGACGTTGGAGCTCCTGGTCAGTGACTGGCCAGTCACCGCCCTTGGTGATGAGTTCGAGATGCCCCGGGGCCATCAGGTAGGTGTCTTCGTCTTTGGCGCCACCGCCCAGGCTTGGGTTCCACGCCACCGCGCAGCCCTGCGGCAATTGCGTGTGCCACCACGGGCTATCGGTTTGGCTAGGCGCAATCTCAAACTCCCGTTGCGCATAACCGATCGGACCACCTTGATAGTGCTCACTCCACGCGCCGGGGTGCCCGTGATGGGCATAGGCATCTGCCATGGCAGTGAGCACTTCGCCTGTTGTCGCACCGGGTGTGCATGCGGACAAGGTGGCCTGATGGATGCTCTGGACCGCTTCGAGTTGAGCGGCAAAGTCGGGGTCGGGGGCGACTTGGACATACCTCGTCAGTGCCACGTGCTGCCCACCGCGGGAAGCGACTAGCACCGCCATGACCCGATTCGTCATGCTCGCCCCCACCGCAACCGGGTGCCGGAACTTGGCAAAGCGATCATCCCCACCGACCAACAACACGGGCGCTTGGGCACCGAGCCGCTCGGTGTTGGCCGCGATTCGAGCAGCGACTTCGAAGTCAGATTCGCCTGGCGTCCACATGCGCAGGGCGTCTTCGACCGCACAAGCAGCATCGTGTCCCAGCGTCCGCAGGGTCGAGATCTCGTGGTCGTCGAGGCGCAAGCGTGCCGCGACCAGTGAGCGAGTCAGGTCATGCCAAAAGTCTGGGTGCCCGTCGGTGGCGATTTCTCCCACGGCCACTCCGCTGCGCTCGGTGGCTGCCGCGACGAAGGCGGCTGAGTCCCACCAGGGCACCGCGACGAGATCAATCGATGGGTGCGCAGCCAGGTACTCCTCACGAAGCCGAGGAGCCTCCACTTCGGTAGTGATCAGGCAGGCCGAGTCTCCGTTGATGACGACCCAGATCGTGTCGACACCCGCAGCTCGGTCGATCGGAACGTTCAGGCCTCGAGTCGCCCAGCTCACCGCCCCTGGCGTGGTGAGTACGACGGCGCCAAGACCAGTGGAGTCCAAGATGCCGCGCACACGTGCGAGCGCTGACTCAGAAAGTCCAGCCCAACTGTGAGCACCCACTGGGACACCTCCCTCACCTGATCGCCACTTGTTCGGTATTACAGAACGCCGTATGGTATAACGGAACACTGCTTCAGATGTTGGCCCAAAGTCAAGGGTTCCAGTTGGCTCTTTACCCAATGTTTTCGGCAGGCTGTGACTTCGGTTCTGTGATAGCGAACGGTGAGCGGATGACGACCCCGACAAGTGACAACTTGCCCACGAGCAAACCGCAGTACTCCGTGGGGAGCGTCGCGCGCGCCTTGCGACTCCTCAACGTGATCAGCGAAGGCCCGACTGATGGTCTGACCGTCAGCGAAATCTCACGGGCTGTGTCGGTGTCGAAGAGTTCGGCGTACTCCTTGGCTCAGACGCTGGTCAACGACGGATTCCTGCGCACGACAGAGCCTGGTCCGCGATACCAACTTGGGCTGGCCCTCGTGCGACTCGGCGACGTCTCCGCGGCTCGCCTTCCCCTGGGAGCGATGGTCCGCCCAGTGCTGCACGACCTCACCGCGCGGACGCGGCTCACCACTCGCGTCGCAGTGAATGACGCCGGGCGCCCGATGTTTATCGAACGTGTCGACGCCCCCGGGGCAGTGCGATTCCACACTCCCCTTGGGGTCCCCGAATTGGCTCACGTGAGCTCCGCAGGCAAAGCGATCCTGGCTGAACTGGCTCCCGAGCAGGTGCATGAGGTCGCCTCACAGTTCGGGTTGCCTCGACGTACTCCCAAGACGATCACCGAGATCGAAGACCTGCTCAGCGACCTGGCCATCACCCATCAGCGCGGCTATGCCATCGATGACGACGAAGACTTCGAAGGAGCCTTTTGCATCGGCGCCCCCTTCTTCGACCATTCGGGCGCGTGCACGGGAGCAGTCAGCGCCACCGGGATCAAGCGAGATCTGTCCCCCCGCGCCGTCGATGAACTCGGCCGCTCCGTGCGCGCCGCCGCAGACGAAGTGACCGCCCTGCTGGGAGGAGGCAAATCCCTTGCCCGCACCCG
>CALMMO010000193.1 GCA_937868455.1 uncultured Marmoricola sp. | reverse complement strand
TATGAGTTCAACGATGCCTACCGCGAGCGCCTCGAGCAGGCTGGCCTGGTGTTCTCGGGGATCAACCCGGATCTGAACCTCGTGGAGTTCGTGGAACTGCCCGCCAGCGTGCACCCCTACTTTGTCGCCACCCAAGCTCACCCAGAGTTGCGCAGCCGTCCCACGCGGCCGCACCCCTTGTTTGCCGGTCTGGTGGGTGCCGCGATCGAGCGCCAACGAGCCGAACGTTTCCCCATCGATGAGTCGGGCCTGCGCAGGGAGTACCCCGAGGACGATGACTAGCCCTGAGTCACCGGTGCGCGATCGTGCTGAATCGTGGCCGGTGACGAACAGCCAGGATTTGTACCGAGACGACTGGGTGATGGCTCTTCGAGCTGACACAGTGCACCGCCCCGGACATGATGACGAGGCATTTCGCCGACTCGTGCTTGAACATCCAGGTGCAGTCGTGGTGCTGGCCATCGATGAGCAAGGCCGCGTGCCAGTGCTTCAGCAATACCGACACCCGGCTCAACGCCGGTTCGTTGAATTGCCTGCGGGCCTGCTCGATGCCTCCGGAGAAGAGCCGTTGGTGACGGCTCAACGGGAGCTGCTGGAAGAGGCAGGACTGCAAGCCGAGCATTGGGAACCACTGATCTCGACGTACGCGTCGGCGGGCATCTTGACCGAGCGGCACTTCATCTTTGTTGCTACCGGTTTGAGCGCTGCAGATCGCGGTGATTTCGTGCTCGAGCACGAAGAAGCGGACATGGGTTTGGAGTGGATAGACATCAAAGAGTTGCAGCGCGGGGTTATGGCGGGGGAACTGCAAAATTCTGGTTTGGTGACCGCGGTGCTTGCACACGCAATGAGGAGTAACCTCACCGCCAAGCCTTGAGTGGCGTACAAATCTCAAAGGAGAGATCTCACGTGTTGATTGGTGTTCCAAAGGAAGTTAAAAACCACGAGTACCGGGTGGCCATCACCCCTGTTGGTGTGCATGAGCTCACCACCCACGGACACGAAGTGTTCGTGCAACAGGGCGCTGGTCTCGGCTCGTCCATTACCGATGCCGAGTACGTCGCATCTGGCGCGAAAATCTTGCCGACCGCAGACGATGTCTGGGGAACCGGCGACATGATCTTGAAGGTCAAGGAGCCCATTGCGGAGGAATACCCCCGCATGCGCGAAGGGCAAACGCTCTTCACCTACTTGCACCTGGCCGCCGATCGCCCATTGACTGAAGAGTTGATGAACCGCAAGGTCACTGCGATTGCGTACGAGACCGTGCAACTGCCCTCGGGCGCGCTGCCCTTGCTGTACCCGATGTCTGAAGTGGCCGGCTGTTTGGCGCCTCAGGTGGGCGCTCACTCACTGCTGAAGGCCCAAGGAGGCCGTGGTGTGCTGCTCGGTGGCGTCGGCGGTGTTGCTAACGCCAAGGTCGTGGTCATCGGTGCTGGTGTTGCCGGCCAGAACGCAGCCAACATTGCCCTTGGTATGGGTGCGGACGTCACGCTTCTTGACACCGACCTCGACAAGTTGCGGATGTCATTTTGGCGCTACAACAACCGAGTGCAGGGCCTGGCCTCCTCTTCGCTGGCTATTCAGCGCGAGGTCATGTCAGCGGACTTGGTCATTGGTGCCGTGCTGATCCCAGGCGCAAAGGCTCCCAAGCTGATCAGCAACGACTTGGTGGCGCAGATGAAGCCAGGCTCGGTGCTGGTGGACATCGCTGTTGACCAAGGCGGCTGCTTCGAGGACACCCGGCCCACGACGCACGCGGACCCGATCTTCGAGGTGCACAACTCGATCTTCTACTGCGTGGCGAACATGCCGGGTGCGGTGCCCAACACCTCGACGTGGGCGCTGACCAATGCGACGCTGCCTTACACCGTTGCGCTGGCTAACAAGGGCTGGGAGAAGGCGTGCCGCGATGACCGAGCGCTTGCTCTGGGTCTGAACACCCACGCCGGCAAACTCACCAACGTCCCCGTCGGTGAGGCACACGAGATCGATGTGATCGATCCGCAGGGAGTGCTCGGCTGAGCAAGCCACTGCCTGAGATCTCTCGGGCAATTCGCACCTACCTCGATCACCTGCTGGTCGAACGAGGTCTAGCTGCCAACACATTGTCGTCGTACCGTCGCGACTTGCGCCGGTACGACGACTTCTTGGCGGGCTTGGGCATCGACGATCTTGCGGGCGTCACTGAGAACACTGTGAGTGCATTCTTGATGGCGCTGCGTGAAGGCGACGCCGAACACCCGGCACTCTCCGGCTCTTCGGCTGGGCGCACTGTGGTGGCCGTGCGCGGGTTTCACAAGTTCTGTGTCAGAGATGGGCTAACAGAACTCGACCCGGCAGCTGGGGTGCGACCTCCGAGCCCAGCGAAGCGACTTCCCAAGGCGCTGCCATTGGCAGATGTCGAAGCGATCTTGGACACAGCCGGTGCGGCGGGCACGTCGTTGTCGCTTCGTGACCGCGCGTTGTTGGAACTTCTCTATGGCACCGGCGCCCGAATATCTGAAGCGGTCGGTCTCGACGTGGATGACCTTGATGTCGCCAGCGGGGTGGTGCTGCTGCGGGGCAAGGGCGGCAAGGAACGACTAGTGCCCATTGGCTCTTATGCCCGAGCTGCCATTGAGGCTTACCTGCTGCGGGGTCGAACCGAACTGAACAGCAAGGGCAGTCCAGCGCTGTTTCTCAATGCCAGGGGTGGGCGCCTGTCACGTCAAAGTGCCTGGACGGTGATCGTGCGAACGGCCGAGCGCGCTGGGGTGCGTGCTGAAGTGTCACCGCACACGTTGAGGCACTCATTTGCTACCCATTTACTCGAGGGCGGCGCAGACGTGCGAGTGGTTCAAGAATTGTTGGGGCATGCGTCGGTGACAACCACACAGATTTACACGTTGGTGACCGTCGACAGCTTGCGCGAGGTATATGCCGCCGCTCATCCTCGGGCGTTGAATTAGCTCACGATCTGGTTGGCCGGGCTGTGCTGACCTGGCGTAGAGTCCGACCCCAATGAGGGGCATCGAAAGATGCCAGTTAGGGGTGCCGGCCGAATGAGCGTCGACGATTCACAACTTTCGTTGGACATGGTCACCGAAGAGGCTCAATTCCCCGTCCCAGCGCCCTTGGCCCAGCATGGCAACGCCCGCGTTGTGGCGATGTGCAACCAAAAGGGCGGGGTCGGCAAAACCACAACCACCATCAACTTGGGTGCCGCGCTGGCCGAGTACGGTCGCAAGGTGTTGTTGGTGGACTTTGATCCCCAAGGCTCGCTGTCGGTGGGGTTGGGACTCAACCCGCACACCATGGACATGACTGTCTACAACTTGTTGATGCAAGACGACGTCAAGCTCGGTGACGTGATTGTGCCCACCACTGTCGAAG
>CALMMO010000192.1 GCA_937868455.1 uncultured Marmoricola sp. | reverse complement strand
TTCGCTGCGCACGCCTAAGGCGACGTACTCCGAAGTGTTCGTGCCGCTCTATGGCGGCCACCAGGCCCAAAACGCGCTGATGGCGTTGGTGGCTGTCGAATCACTGATCGGGGCAAGCGGAGCACTCGATGATGACCTCGTGCGCGAAGCGTTCGCCGAAGTGACGTCACCTGGGCGACTTGAGATCGTGCGCCGCAGCCCGACGATCATCCTCGATGCAGCCCACAATCCGCACGGAGCTGCCGCGTGTGTGGCCGCCCTTGAAGACTCGTTCCTTTTCGATCCCCTTGTGGGAGTCATGGGCGTCATGGGAGACAAGGACGTCGAAGGGGTCTTGGCTGAGTTTGAACCAGTGCTGGCTCACTTGGTCTGCACCCAGAACTCCCAGTCGCGATCGATGTCAGCCAACGACTTGGCCCAGGTAGCCCGAGAAGTATTCGGACCTGACCGGGTCTCCGTGGCTCCCGATCTCGTCGACGCCATCGACCAAGCTGCTGCGTTGGCCGAAGCCGGTGCAGCCGTCGGCAACCCGTTAGGTGGGGGAGGTGTGCTCGTCACCGGTTCGGTTGTGACTGTGGGCGAGGCGCGCGCGCTGTTGATGCGAGGCCGAAAGTGATGCGCCGGCGCCTGTGCGCCGCAATGCTGGTGCTGGAGGCGGTTGTGGTGGGTCTGACCACCCCCGTGTTGATTGCCGTGAACGGAATGGACCCAGGTCGCGCGGCCTGGCTCGGGCTGGGTCTGGCTGGTGCCTGCGTGGTCGTCGCCGGGCTGCTGCGATTTCCGCGGGCCTACTTACTGGGTTGGGCCATCCAGATCGCTGCTGTGGCCATGGGCTTTAGCGTCACCGCGATGTTTGTGCTCGGCGTGGTGTTTCTAGCGCTGTGGGCTACGGCGTACTTCATGGGTGACAAGATCGATCAAGAGCGTGCGGCGGCGTACGCCGCTGCCAGCAATGAGTGAGATCCGCACCGCCGAACTTGGCGCCGATTGGGCCCGGGCCATGCGCACGGCTGCGCTGCGCAGCGTGGTGTTCTCCATGGCAGGACTCATTGTTTTTGGCATGGGCCTATTGGTCGCCGTCGTGCTCGGCGGCACTTCGTGGTGGGTCAGGATTCTGACTGGAGCAGTGTGGGTTGCTGGATTCACAGCCCTGGCGCTCTGGCGCACCAACCAGCGGATCAAGGCGGTGCGGGCTCGCGGGGGCAGGGCCAGCGCATGGCGCGAGGGCGACACCTGGGTGCTCGACTTCGGCGAACGAGGGCACACGAGGTTCAACCTCAGCGACCTAGGCGAAGTAAGTCGTATTGGCGATCAGGCGCTCATCAGTCTGCGCGGTGTGGCTGGAAAGCTCGTGGTGCCCTATGCGTTGGTTCCTGATCAGTCGGACTCATCCGATGCATCGATCTCACCGGTTTCATCGGTTGAGGTGGAGGCCGACGAGACGTGGCATCACGCGGAGTTCACCCCAGCTGTGCGTCGTCAACGGATCCGCAACTCGATCTTGAAGCGCATGGCCGTCGTAGTAGCGATGGCGGTGTGCTCTGTGCCAGCACTCTTGCTGCCAAATGCCTCACTCCGCTGGTGGCTGTTCCCTGGTCTGGCCGTGCTCTGGCTGGGCATGGTGGCCCTCGAGATTCGTCAACAACGTGTCCGTTGGTGGGCCTGGCCGGCCGGGAAATACGCCATTCGCGGTGACGAGAGCGGACTAGACATCCTTAGTCCTAAGGGTCGATTCCACCTGATTGGTGATGAGATTAGCCGGGTCACGTTGCGCGATCAGTGCGTCGTGATCAAGACCCCAGGATCGCTCACGTGGTTGCCCCAAGACCTAGTGTCACCGGAGATCTTGGCCGGACTGCTGCGCCAAGCCGGGTCTCGTTAGGCTGGAGTCATGTCTGAGCGCACCCTGGTCCTTTGCAAGCCTGACGCGGTACGTCGCGGCCTCGTCGGCTTAATCCTTTCTCGCTACGAAGCCAAAGGTTTGCGCATCGCGGCCTTGCAACACCGCACCGTGGATGCGGCCCTAGCCGACCGCCACTACGCCGAACACGTCACCAAGGATTTCTACCTACCACTGCGCGACTTCATCACCAGCGGCCCCGTCGTGGCCATGATCCTTGAGGGCGACCAAGCCATCGAGGTTGTGCGCGCTGTTAACGGTGCCACCGACGGCCGCAAGGCCGCTCCCGGCACCATCAGAGGCGACTTCTCCTTGAGCAACCGGGAAAACCTGGTCCACGCCTCTGACTCTGCTGACTCAGCACAAAGAGAAATCGCGAT
>CALMMO010000191.1 GCA_937868455.1 uncultured Marmoricola sp. | reverse complement strand
AGCAGCCTGACCAGTACCTCGTGTGAGTGCACTTGGTCGGCAGCGTTGCGTTTGATTCGGTCAACGCTGGCAAGCGCCAATCGAATCTCGGTGTTGAGAGTGTCGGCCACTGCGGTGAGTCGTTGGCTGCCATTGAGGGCAACAAAAGAGCGGTGCACATCAAGATGCGCCTGATTGAGCGCGGCTTGTGACGGGTTGCCCTGCACGACGTCGCTGTAGCGTTTCAACGCTGTCCGCACGTCCTCTCGCGCCTCGTGGGTCGCATGCCGCCAATTACGCACCCCCGCGACTTCGAGGACTAGTCGGGCACGGGTGACGTCAGCAATCGCCTCGGGGTCTGGTCGACGTACTTGCGTGCCCCGGTTGGGGATGCGTACGGCGAGCCCCTCGGCAACCAACGCCGCGAGTGCTTCGCGGACCGTCGAGCGGCCCACACCTAAGGAATCTGCGATGGCGATCTCACGCAGCGGTGTGCCGGGGCTGAGTTCGCCATCGAAACAAGCGCGCCGCAACTCGGCAGCAACCCGGTCGACGGTGCTGGCGTGTTCTATTTGCAGGCTCTCAATGGCCACAAGCTCATTGTCCGACATTCAGTTGATTTTCGTGCACACCTACCTCACAATTCGGGATTGTCGGACAATCAGGAGGTTGGTGTGGGTTCGCAGTTGTCATGGGGTCGCCATTACCTCGCCGTACGACCTGATCACTTCCGCGTCGAATACGCCATCAACCCCTTCATGGACACCCACGTCCAACCCGACCCGGTGCGCACGCATGACGAGTGGTCGCTGATGATCGCCGCCATCGAAGCCGCCGGTGGGCGAGTCGACGTGCTCGGCCAGCGGATGGACAGCCCCGACATGGTCTATGCGATGAATCTGGGCCTAGCCCTCGACGATCGCGTCGTCATGTCGCACATGCGTTATCCCGAGCGACGTCACGAGACGCTCAGCGCTGCTGACTGGTTTGGCGATCACGGTTTCAAGCGTTCATGGATCGGGCGCGACGCAGTCGGTGCGCACTTCGAAGCCGGCGACGCCTTCGCCTGGCAAGGCGATCTAGTCGTTGGCTACGGACCCCGCACCGAAGAGCAAGCCCTTAAACATCTCGCAGACGACCTCGGCGTCACCGTGCGTGGGTTCCAGATCGTGCATCCCGGGATGTACCACATGGACCTCGCCTTCTGCCCGCTCTCGGCCACGCAGGCGATGGTGTGCCCCTCGGCGTTTGACGCCGACTCAGCCCAAGCGCTGCTCGATCTGGTGCCTGACCCGCTGGTGCTCACCGAAGAAGAGGCGCTCTCAACCTTTTGCGCCAACTCCATCGTCGTCGACAACACCGTGATCATGCCGGCCTGCCCCGACCGAGTCCGCGCCCAACTCGAAGAGTGGGGTTTCGAGGTCGTCATCGTTGAAGTTGCGGAGTTCCTTAAGGGTGGCGGCGCGATTCGTTGTTTGACCAACCCGCTCGACGTACGACTTGGGCGGGATTTGGCTGTTGGCGGCTCACGAGTGGTGCTGGGAGCCGGCACCTGAGCGATCGGGTATTTTCCCCACGTGAGCGCACCCAAACCTCGGGCCAATCTGGCTGACGTCCCGGCCTACGTCCCCGGCAAGCCATCCCAGCCAGGGTCGTTCAAGCTTTCCAGCAACGAGAACCCTCACCCTCCGCTTCCGGAGATGGTGGCGGCGGCGGTCGCTGCGATCGAGTCGATGAACCGCTACCCCGACATGGGTGCGACCGCGATGTATCAAGCTCTCGCCGACTATCTCGATGTCGATGTTGATCGGCTGGCCTCGGGCACGGGAAGTGTCGGGGTGCTATATCACCTCCTCCAGGCGTTTTGTGACCCCGGCGATGAGGTGGTCTATGCCTGGCGCAGTTTCGAGGCCTACCCGATCGCCGCGACAGTGAGTGCGGCCACCAGCGTCCAGGTGCCGCTGACCCCCGAAGGCGGCCACGATTTCGCCGCCATGGCGGCAGCGGTGACCGAACGCACCAAGGTCGTTTTGGTGTGTACGCCGAACAACCCGACCGGCAACGCCGTCACCCACACGCAGGTGGCTGAGTTCCTCACCCAGGTGCCCGAGCACGTGGTGGTCGTGCTCGATGAGGCCTACCGGGAGTTCGTGCGGATGGACGACCCCCTGGATGCGTTGGCGCTAGCCGCCACACACGACAACGTTGTCGTGATGCGCACTCTCGCTAAGGCATATGGCCTTGCCGGGTTGCGGGTCGGATACATGGTGGCGCACCCGGATGTTGCCGCAGCAGTTCGTGCCTGCGCCCTGCCATTCGGGGTGTCCCATGTCGCTCAAGTGGCCGCGATCGCAGCACTCAACGCCGCCCCTCAATTGATGAGGCAAGTCGACGCCATCGCGGCCGAGCGTGATCGGGTGTTGGTCGCGCTACGCGAGCAGGGGTGGCAGATGCCGCCAGCGCAAGGGAACTTCGTCTGGTTTGGCATCGGCGATCAGGCGATGGAATTCGCGGCTGCGGCTGAAGCCGCTGGCATCGTCGTACGCCCGTTTGCGGGGGATGGTGTGCGGGTATCGATCGGGGAGCCGGAAGCCAACGATCGGCTCCTGCGTCTCGCAGCGGGGTTCCGCGAGGCTTCCTTGTGACCAGTCACACGCCGTAACACCCCCACACCTCGCCTAGCCTTCTACACATGTCATTTTCGATGTTCACTGCAACCAGTGACCCTGCAGTGCTCGACCCAACCGAGTTCGCCCAAAGCCTGTGGGCGGGGGGCCAAATGCACGGCGTGGCGATTTCGAGTTCGCTAGCGCGATGCATCGAGAAGGCAATCGAACACCGTGCAGACCTTCGACCAGCTCGCATGACAGTGGATTTGTTCAAGCCGGTGCAGATGGCGCCGTGCCACTTCGAGGCGACGGTGGTCCGCGAGGGTGGTCGCATCGCGCTCATCGATGCCGTACTCAGTCAAGACGGCGAACCTCGAGCGCGCGCATCAGCGGTGTTCCTCAAACCCACCCAGACCCCCGACGGTGAGGTCTGGCACTCCGGGCACCAGCCCAGCCCGCCGCCGTTGGACAA
>CALMMO010000190.1 GCA_937868455.1 uncultured Marmoricola sp. | reverse complement strand
GTAAAGATCACGATCCCAAACCCAGCCAGGGCCAACAGCGGCACTGCCAAGTCGCCAAAGCCAGCACCCTTGACCGCGGCCCCGCGCAACACGTCGAGGGCATAGCGAAGCGGAATTGCATAGGTCACCGGCTTGATGGCATCGGGCATCGACGAGATCGGGAAGATAAATCCGCTGAGCACCATGAACGGCAGCATCAAGAACAGCACGGCTTGTTGGGCTTGCTGACGAGTGGAGGAGATCAGTGACACCAGCAGGCCTAAACCGATCGCGCTGAGCATGAACAACGCCACGCCAGTCAAGGCAACCAGCGGGGCGCCGTGGAAGGGCACCTTGAACCACAACAACCCCACGATCGCGACCAGCATCAACTGCGCGATCGCGAGAAGGAGATAGGGCGCGACCTTGCCGATGAGGTATTCGGTGCGTTGGATCGGGGTGACAAACATCTGCTCTAAGGTGCCCGACTCTCGCTCGCGCACCACTGCCTGGCTCATCACCACCATCAGCGAGATCATCAAGATGACCGCTACCAGGCCCGGGATCATCGTGTTCAGAGAGGCCAACGTCGGGTTGTAAAGCACCCGGACTCGCGCATCGAGACCAGGTGCTTGGGCCAGCGTGGCCCCCATCCCACTGTCGGCTAGTCGCTGCTTGTTGATGCGCGCGACGATCTGGGAGGCATAGCCCGATCCGGCCGTGGCTGATGACGAGTCAGAACCGTCAACCACGATGCCCAAGGGAGCGCTTTGTCCCCGTGCCAATCGGTCTGTCGTGCCTTCCTCGATCACCACGGCCACAGCCACTTTGCCAGTGTCGATGAGTTCGCGCAGGTCAGCATCGGAGGCTGGGTGAGCAACCACCTTGAAGTAGTCAGACGCGCTGAATGACTGCCCGATGGTCCGCGACACTGAGGTGCGGTCAAGGTCGACGATTGCGGTCGGCAAGTTCTTTACATCCGCTGCGACGACGTACCCAAAGAGCACGAGTTGCATCACCGGCATCAACAGAATCAGCCGGATCAACAGTGGGTCGCGCCGCAGTTGCAGGAACTCTTTCCACATCAACAGGCGGATGCGTTTGCCGCTCATGAGCGTGCCTTCTTCTTAGTCACAACCACTGCGATCGCAATCGCAACGACGGCATAGACGCACAGCCAGCCGAACTGGGGCCACAGTTCGGCGAACCCGGCGCCTTTGAGGAACACCCCGCGACTAATCGTCACCATGTGTCGGGCGGGAAAGAGGTAGCTGAACCAGTTGAGCACTGTGGGCACCGAGCCAAGCGGGAAGGCCAACCCAGAGAGCAAGAACGAGGGCAAGAACGCCAGCATCAGACCAACGATGTTGGCGACTTCAATGGAAGGCGCGATCGCCGAAATGATCAGGCCCATCGCCAGGGAGCAGAACACGAACAGCGCCGCAGCTAGTGCCAAGAAACTCAGACTCCCCCGCATGGGCAGGTCGAACACGACGCGACCCAACGCAACGATCACGACAATGTCGAGGAAGGCCAGCAAGGTCCAGGGCAACAACTTGCCCACCATGAGTTCCCAACTCTTCAGCGGGCTGACCATGAGTTGCTCTTGGGTGCCCAAGTCACGTTCGCGCACCAAAGTCACCGCCGTCTGCTGCACCGCGACGATGGCGATGATCGCCACGATCAGACCCGGGATCAAGAAGATTGAGGAGATGCGGTCGGGGTTGTACCACGTGCGCAAACGTGGCTCGATCACCCCAGCAGAGGATGGGTCAAGACCTTGTCGGTTGGCCCAGGCGGCCGTGAGTTGCTGGCCGTACGTCGCATTCAGGGCGGTCGCGTAGGCAGAGCCGATGCGAGCCGCATTGGGATCGGAACCATCCACCAGCACCGCTACTTGGGGTTTGCGTTCGGCAGCTAAGTCTTCGCCGAACCCGGCGGGTACGACGACCGCCACTGATGCCTCACCACGGGCGAAGATGCCGTCGACGTCGTTGACGTTGCTGGTCTGACCCACCACATCGAAGAAGCCAGAGGAGGTGTAGGTGCTCACGTAGTGACGACTCATCGACGTGCGGTCTTGATCGATCATCACCGTGGGGATGTCTTTGACATCGAAGGAGATGGCGTAGCTAAAGAGCAGCAACTGCATGATCGGTAGCGCCAACACGATGGCGAGCAAACGTCGATCACGCCAGAGGTGGCGAAACTCCTTATGTGCCACGGCGCCAATGCGAACCATGGGCGTGCTCATCGGGCCACCCCTGTCTGGGCCAAGAACGCAAAGGCGGCTTCCATGTCGACATCGACGCGGCGTACCTCGACATTTGGCAGCGCGCGCAGGGCCGCAGCCACCTCTGCCTCGGCATTGGCAGAGGACCACAGCACCCGGGCCACATCACCATGCAAATGTGCCGAGAGGGAGCGCGAGTCTCCGTTGAGCGCAGCCAGGGCAGCCCGCGCTGGTCCCGAGATCTCGACCAATGTGCCGGGCACCCGCGAAGTGATCTCTGCTGGGGTGCCGCTGGTGGTGATCTGACCGTTTTCCAAGAAACCGACCCGAGTGCAGCGCGCCGCCTCATCCATATAGGGCGTCGCGACGATCACTGTCTTCCCGCTGGCGTGCAACTCCCCCAAGATGCTCCAAAACTCCCGGCGTGAGACCGGGTCAACGCCGGTGGTGGGTTCATCAAGCAGCAAGAGGTCTGGCTCGTGCATCAAAGTCGCCGCGAGCATGAGTTTCTGCTTCATACCGCCGGAGAGGAACTGGGCCTGCCGCGCAGTGAAACGCTCGAGTCCCATCCCAACCAACAACCGCTCGCTGCGTTCAGCGCGATCGGCTCTGGAGACCCCGCGGACGGTCCCGAAGAACTCCAAGTTCTCAGCAACGCTGAGATCGGGATACATGCAGAACTTCTGACTCATATAGCCGATGAGCGGGGTTATCTGGTTGGGGTGCGACACCGGATACCCACACACCTCTGCTTCACCACTGGTGGGTCGCAACACGGTCGCCAGCATCCTGATCAGGGTCGTCTTGCCCGCACCATCTGGGCCGAGCAGCCCGTAGATCTCACCAGGCTCGATGCGCAGGTTGATCCCATTGACGGCCCGCAGCGAGTCAAAGTCGCGGGTCAAATCAGTGGTTGAGACGGCTGGGGTGCTCACTTCCAGGTCACGTCCACCGGTTGGCCAGCCTTCAAGGCACCTGAGGTGTCGTCGATGGCCACGCGAACGGCGTACACCAGTTTGGTGCGCTGGTCTTTGGTGTCGATGTTGTTGGGCGTGAACTCCGCGGTAGTGGCGATGCTGCTCACCGTGCCTGAGTACGTCGCATCGGAACCGTCGGCCTTGATGCTCGCCGATTGGCCGACCTTGACACTGGCAAGGTCTGACTCGGGAACAAACACTCGGACGTACTGATCGCCGCTATCACTCAACGTGATCAAAGTGCGCCCGGGCGAGGCAACTTGCCCAGCGTTGGCAATCACTGAGGACACCACGCCGTCATGTGGCGCGCGCACCACGAGGTAACCCAGTTGCACCTTGGCTAGTCGAAGCGCGGCTTTGGCTTGGGTCACGCGAGCCCTGGCGACTGCTTGGTCGGCTGAACTGCCCGTGTCGATTTCGGAGGCGAGAGTGGCCCTGGCCGCGTTGACTCCAGCCTTGGCCTGGGCAACCTGCGCCTGAGCGCCTTGAGCATCCAGGCGCACCAGCACCTGTCCCTTGGTGACCTCATCACCCAACTTCACCTCCACGGCGGTGACCGTGGCTGCAGCCAGGGAGGCGACTTGGTAGTCAGTGCTTTCCACCGCGCCAGTCAGCGTGGCTGCATCGACGTTGCTGGCAGCCACTGTGCGCCAGATCCACCAGCCGAGCAGCCCCAGCACCGTGAGGACGACGATGGCGATGACCGGCTTCGGTGGGTGTTTGCGACTCATGAGGTACTCCTAGTGCAGATAGTCAGGGCAACGTCGATAGGTGCCCCGGCAGGCAGGGTTTGGTCCGCAGTGATCGTGATGGGCACTGCGCGGGTCAGATGGATGTCAGTAGTGGTCTGGCGGGTGGGGGGATAGTCGGCTCGGGCCCCGATCGCGCTCACCGATCCAGCCAGTTCACGCTGAGCCCAGTCGGCAGTGAGTGCCACCTTGTCGCCCAGGCAGACGCGTGCAGAGTTCTCCGGAGAGATCCACACAGTCGCCGTGGCAGGACCAGATGACCGAATCGTTGCCACAGTGGCCCCTGGGGCTAGCACTTCACCTGGGTTGGCGGCCGACTCGAGGATTCCGTCCTCGGGTGCAGCGACGCGGGCTTGGCCAAGCTGCCAGCGAGCCAGCGTGAGAGCAGCATCGGCCGCTGGTGCCTGAGCAACGACCGTGTCACGCACTCCATCAAGGGAGTCTTTGGCATCAGTGAGCTTGCCTAGTCCGTCGGACAGTTTGGCCAGGCCGGCCTTGGCCTTGGCCACCCCTGCATCGAGTTGCCGCAAGGCAGCGCTCAGCTTGGCGATGGCGGCCTTTAGTTTGGCGCGTTGTTCTGCGGTTTGCGGAATGTCAGGAATCGACGCGAGCGTGGCCTTGAGTTCGCGCAGGTTCTTCACCAAGACCGGGCGCATCTTCTTGGCTTGGGCGAGTTTGTCGCGAATCATCGCTTGAGTGTCGAGGGCGTTTGCTCGGTTATCAGCCACCGTCGCCAAGTTGTCATCGATCACGCCAACCTGGGCACGAGCCATCTCACGCTCAGCCCGAGCTTTGACGACGCCAGCGCGCAACGCGGCCGCATCAAACCTCGCCACGAGGTCGCCGGTCGCAACCTGGCTGCCCACAGGCTTGACCCAGATCAGCCTCAGTTGGGGCGCCACACTCGCCCGAACTGGGCTCTGCCCTTGACCGGTGACAGGCGCAAAGCCCGCATTGAGATCGGTGCCTGGCACCACGATGCGAGGGGCAGACACCACAACAGCATCTGTGTCGACGCGACCTGAGGCCTCGATTGAGGTGGTGGCTGATGAGCACCCAGAGACGACCAGACCCAAGGCCAGCAGCGTCGCAGCTCCTTGGGATTTCATCACTTGATGAATCTAGCTCGGCAGCAGCTCGTTTGGCAAGGGATCAACGAGCAACCGCTGCACCGAAGGGCCAACTAGTGCAGCCAGCGTCTCCACGCTGGCATTGGCAATCTCCGGCAGGCGTACGACGTACCTGCCAACAGCCAGCCCAACCACCGTTGCCGCGGCTGCCTGAGTGCGCAAAAGCGGCTGGTCGACCTGCAACTTCGAGGCCAAGGGCAACAACAACGCCTCGGTCACGAACTGCCGAAGCGACCCCAACGCGCCATCCCCCGAGGTGACCCCGAGAAGCAACGCACGGAAGCGTTCAGGCCCGGCCGAATCCCAGGTAGTCAAGAACGCCAGCACCCATCGCCGGCCAATCTCCTCCACTGGCCCGGACAAAACTTGATCCACCAAGGCACTCGGGTTCACGGCAGGAAGACCCTGCGCAACCGGCATCACCGAGGCGAAGAAGAGCGCAGGTTTGGACTCGAAGTAGTGGTGCACCAAGGCCGGATCGACACCTGCCTCACGGGCAATGCCCCGCACCGATGCGCCTGCGTAACCCTTGTCGGCAAACACCGAACTAGCCGCCGCAAGAATGTCTGATCGAGTGTCAGCCCCTTGTGGGCGAGGTCCGCGCGTGGCCATGGGCCCGAACTTACTCCTGCACTGCTTTCGCAACGCTGACACAGATGGTCAGCCAATCGTCGGTGGCGATCACGCGTCTGGCTCCCGGAGGGTCCTGCAGCCTCCAGAGCGCGTTGTGCAGCATGCGCACGACCACCCAGTCGCGTGCCCGCTCCTCATCGAGGGCCGCAGCATCGACGAGGGTGAAGAAGCGTTGCCTGATCCCATCGCGCATCCGCCCAGACAACTCATGAAGTCGGTTCCACAGCATGGGCGCGATCTCATAATGCGGGTCACCGCTGAGCGGCTTGGGATCGATCGCCACCCAGTTGCCGGCTCGCGCCATCACGTTCGCGTAGTGCAGATCGCTGTGGATCAGCGTGCCGTCACTCTCAGCGTCGGCAACGAACGACCGACCCAGCGACACCGCCTGCTCCACCAGCCTGCGCGGGAGCGGTGCACTGCGGGGCAGCGCGGCCAACTCCGCAGTCCAGCGATCGACACAGGCCGTGAGCCGGCGGTACTGCGGACTAGCCGGACGATGCAGCGACCCGTAGAGCCCGCCGACGATCTGGCAGGCCTCGATATCCCATAACTCACCCGATCCCGTGGCTCGAGGCGTTCGAGCAGCAGCGCGCGACGATGGGGATCAGCAGTGAGCAGTCGCACCGCAGCCGCGCCCTCCCATTGCGCAAGCGCCAATGCCTCATGCTCTGACTCCTCATCGGGGAACGCCAACTTGAGCATCGCCTCCTGTCCCTCGGCGGTCCTGACCGGGATCACCAGGGAGCAGAACCCATGCGTCGCGTCACCATCGGGAGTGAGCTGCCATTGAGCCAGGACATCGCGCCGCTCACCGGCCAGCGCCTTGACCCACTCGGCCCAGGCAGGTCCGCGCTGGGCCATTTGCAGCACCTCGGCAGGAATGTCATTCATCGTGTCCCCTGATGCCAGGCGCCATCGAAGGCCGCTCTAGACCAAGTCGCTGGGGTCGGTGTTACTGCCGCACAGGACGACGCCCACTCTGTCGCCAGAGACTGCGCCAGCCATCACCGCCGCCAACGCAACCGCTCCAGCAGGCTCAACCACGATGCGGCAGTTGTCCCACAGCCAGCGCCGCGCCGCCATCGCCTGCTCGTCGCTCACCAGAATCGACTCGACGCTGCGCGCACTCAATGCCCGCCAGGCAATCTCACCGATGACCGAGGCACCGAGCGCATCAGCCGCGACACCGCGCGGAGAAATCTGGGTGGGCTGGCCGGCCGCCTGCGCGGCTGAGTACGTCGCACACCCGTCGGTCTCCACTCCCACGACCCGCACCGAGGTCGGCAGAGCGCTCGCGACACCAGCAATAAGGCCACCCCCACCAACTGCGACCACGACCGTGTCGAGTTCAGGAGCCTGATCGAGGAACTCCACTGCCAGAGTCGCTTGACCTGCAACGGTGGCGGGGGCGTCATAGGCGTGCAATGCCAAGACCCCCGGCATCGCCGCGGCCTCTTGGCTTGCGGCCAAGGCTGCGGCGTAGTTCTCCCCCACTTGGATCACCTCGGCCCCTGTGGCCTTGATCGCCTCGATCTTCACTGGTGAGGCAATCGTCGGCACAAACACCTGAGTCGCAATGCCGAGTGCTCGCCCGACGTACCCAACGGCGAGGCCGTGGTTGCCACCTGAGGCAGCAACGAGTCGAGATGGACGCTCTGGGGCCGAGAGCACCGACCAGAACGCACCGCGTGCCTTGAAGGAGCCGGAGTGTTGGAGGCACTCCAGTTTCAAGGTTGCCTCGATCTTGTTGGGCAAGGTGACGCAGAGCAGGGGCGTGCGTCGTACGTGCTCGGCAAGCACGGCTTGAGCCCGCCGCAGCACTACTTCTTCTTTTCAGCCGGGGCAGAGGTGTTGAGCGCGGCGATAAATGCCTCTTGAGGCACCTCGACCCGGCCGACCATCTTCATCCGCTTCTTGCCTTCCTTCTGCTTCTCCAGCAGCTTCCGCTTCCGCGTGATGTCGCCGCCGTAGCACTTGGCGAGCACGTCCTTGCGCAGCGCGCGGACGGTCTCGCGGGCGATCACGCGGGAGCCGATGGCCGCCTGGATGGGCACCTCGAACTGCTGCCTCGGGATCAGCTCCTTGAGCTTTCCAGCCAGCATCACCCCGTAGGCATAGGCAGCGTCTTTGTGCACGATCGCGCTGAAGGCGTCCACCGGGTCGCCGTGCAGCAGGATGTCGACCTTGACCAACTCGGCGATCTGGTCGCCGCTCGTTTCGTAATCAAGGGAGGCATAGCCCTTGGTGCGGGACTTGAGCTGGTCGAAGAAGTCGAAGACGATCTCGGCGAGCGGCAGGACGTAACGCATCTCGACGCGGTCCTCGGAGAGGTAGTCCATGCCCTGGAGCTGGCCGCGCTTGTTCTGGCACAGCTCCATGATCGTGCCGATGTAGTCGCTCGGAGACAGGATCGTCGCCTTGACGATCGGCTCACGCACCTCCGAGATCTTGCCGGCGGGGTACTCCGAAGGGTTGGTGACTTCGTGCTTGGTGCCGTCCTCCATGGTGACCTCGTAGACCACGTTGGGCGCGGTCGAGATCAAGTCGAGGCCGAACTCACGCTCCAATCGCTCGCGCAC